>CAYWGM010000001.1:0-1124 GCA_964457875.1 uncultured Eubacteriales bacterium
TTCGCTTCGCTTCAGCTTCACTTCAGTTTCAGCTTCACTTTTTGGAGCGATACAGTCAACTGTGCAATATATGAGGTAGTGCATAATATAATGGTAAATATTACCATTATATTTCACATTAATAAAGAATTTGCACAGTTTTAGCTACGGAATAGCATGTTTTACCAAGAAAATCACACATTACCTAATATTTTGCACACCCCGCAACTGATACGAGTTACGTCCGTATAATGGTGTAAATTAATAAAATCAAAAAAGAGGACATGCTTCTTCGTTCGGTTATAATTAAGTTACCAGACAAAAAAACAACCGGAGGTGAAGAAACATGTCTCAAGTAAATATTACAGTAAATTACGAAGAAGTTGTAGCTCTTTTTTCGAAAGACAAGAATGAAGGTTTTGCTTATCTGATGGAGAAAATACTTAATGCATTTCTTTTAGCAGAATCAGACGAGCAAATCGGAGCAGCAAAGCACGAACGGAGCGAGAACAGGAATGATTATCGCAACGGTACTCGCAATCGGCCTTTTGTAACAAGAATAGGGACAATGACACTTAGAGTGCCACGACATCGGGAAGTCCCTTTTGTAACGATGATCTTTGATAACTATCAGAGAAGTGAAGCATCGGTATTCCCCAATATCGATCCCATAAATCGCATAATGGGTGCCGTTTTGATGGAACGCCATGACCTAATGAGTACGAGAAGAGCACTGTTCTCAAGCAAGAGATGCCTCGGCGCAATCAAGGAAGCTAAGCCAAAGCTTATTGCAATTGCCCATGAGCAGGTAAAACTTTTAAAAGCAGCTTAGCACACTGAAGAGCGTTTATGCCGCGAAAGCCTATTTATATGGGGTAGCTCCTCTGGTAAAATCTTGGCGGCAGAAAGGACGCCCAAAAGGAACAGTCTATTTCTGCCTAAAAGCAGGTGTCCAGAGGGGCAGGGGCCCCCATGCAAATAGGAACGTGGAATAAATGCGGCTAACGATTACGTGACGTGATACTTATGAACCGAACGATTAATTTACACACAAATTAGGACTTGACCGTGAGGATTTTAGCGGCCGATGGCTTGACGCCGCAATCCGCCGCTTATCACGCAACCTTAATGTGGCTGAAGCGTCA
>CAYWGM010000001.1:1224-18520 GCA_964457875.1 uncultured Eubacteriales bacterium
ATACCTGTTATTGCATTCATAGAGCGTGCTTTCGCCTGAATAGCTTTCGCCCGAATAGCTTTCGCCCGAATAGCTTTCGCCCGAATAGCTTTCGCCTGAATAGCTTTCGCCCGAAAAACCGGAAGACAGCTTTTTGCTGAGAGCGCATACATCTTCGAAATCATCGAACGAGTAAATTGTAACTGCTGATAAAATCCTACGGTTTCTGGTTCTGGTGCTGGTTCTGGTGCTGGTTCTGGTTCGCGCTCCGGATTTATATCTGCTCTTGATATATTTATGAATCGCTTCGAAGCCATAGTTTTCGTCAAGACGTGTAATCGTGATCTCAAAGCCGTCATGCGGATCGGGTATTGATTCGATAAGCATTTGGGAATCAGAGATATCGAAACCGAACTCTTTTTCGGCGCGCTCCATCATGTCCCAGAATAGTTTTTGCGCTGCCGGAGAATTATAATTTAGAGCGTTAAGGTCTATTTCCCTCTCTTCGAGGTCATTAAAAGTTATTGTTACTTTAATTATGTTATCGCTTACTTTTTCAATTTTCATTAACACACATTATACTTCTTATGTATTAAAATGAGAAGATTTATTTTATGGCAATTATTATTTTGCTGCAAGATTGTTGAATTATTGAAAACAACACACTATAAAGTTATAATATATATGATGCGGGAAGCATTCCATTGGAAAAGGCTAATGACAAAATGAAAACAGTTATATTGGCTTCAGCCTCCCCAAGGCGGCAGGAGCTCCTCAGGCAGTTAGGCGTTGATTTTGATGTTATTGTTCCTGATGTGGATGAAAGCATAAATGAAGTTCATAGCTTCGAATTGTTTGTTCAAAATCTTGCTTTATCAAAATGCATGAATGTAGTGGACAGGCTCCGAACGGGTATTGGCCCGAACCGTCCTGAAATCGTGATTGCTGCCGATACAATCGTAGTTAAAGACGGTATGCTTGGAAAGCCTGCAGACGCCGGGGATGCGTTCAGAATGCTCAAATTGCTGCAGGATTCATGGCATGAAGTCATAACGGGTATTGCATTGTATACCTTTCGGGATGATGTCTCAGTTACATCTTTCGAATCCACCAGAGTAAAAATGCGAAGCCTTTCAGATGAGGATATTCATGCTTATATCGCCACGCGGGAACCGTTTGACAAGGCCGGGGCTTACGGCATTCAGGGATTTGGGTCAGTCATTGTGGAACGGATCGAAGGATGCTTCTACAATGTAATGGGATTGCCGCTTTTCAAACTGTTCAGAATACTGGAGCAGCATGTCCCGGGATACGACAATTTTATGAGAGGAGTGTTCAATGACAGAAGCACGAATAAAAAGATTGAGGATGAAGGACCTGCCTCCTGATGAGAGGCCATATGAAAAATTAGAGAGAATGGGACCGGAACAGCTATCAAATGCCGAATTGCTGGCAATAATTATCAGAACCGGCAACAGGACGGAGACATCGGTCAGTCTTGCTCAGAGGATAATCAGCCGGGATGAGGAGGAGAAAGGGTTAAGGTTCCTTTATGATATGTCGCCCGACCAGCTGAAAGAAATTCCGGGAATAGGGCGTGTGAAGGCTTTGCAGCTTCAGGCGATGATGGAGCTTTCCAAGCGGATATCCACAATGAACGGCAGCGGCAGGAAGGTTGTTTTGAGGACTTCAGCCGAGGTGAGCCTGCTTGTGATGGAGGAAATGAGATATTTGAAAAAGGAAGTATTCAAATCGATTCTTTTGGACTCGAAGAACCATGTGATCAGGAAAGTTAATATTTCCACCGGCAGCCTGAATTCTTCCATTGTCCATCCTCGTGAAGTTTTCAGCGAGGCTGTGAGGACTCCGTGTTCGGCGGTCATTTTTGCCCATAACCATCCGAGCGGCGATCCCGAACCGAGCCCCGACGACATCCAGACCACAGGAAGGCTTGTCAATGCAGGCAATGTCATAGGAATCAAAGTACTTGACCATATTATTATTGGTGACGGATGCTATTTCAGTTTCAAGGAAAAAGGACTGATCTAGCGTATCACCGATTTTTTAGAACATTAATGGAGGAAAAAAGGGATGAGTTTATTTGCAAAGGATATCGGCATAGACCTCGGAACCGCTAACACGCTGGTCAATGTCAAAGGCAGGGGGATTGTGGTTCGCGAGCCGTCTGTAGTTGCGATCAACAGAAAGACAAATACAGTGCTTGCCGTGGGCGACGCGGCAAAAAGTATGATAGGAAGGACGCCGGGTGACATAGTTGCCATCCGCCCGATGAAAGATGGTGTTATCGCTGACTTTGACGTGACACAGACCATGTTGAAATATTTTATCAGAAAAGCGGTTTCAAGGTCTTATTCCAAACCAAGAGTCGTGATTTGTGTGCCTTCGGGTGTTACAGAGGTCGAAAAGAGGGCGGTGGAAGAGGCTACTTTACAGGCCGGCGCGAAAGAGGCCTACCTTATCGAGGAACCCATGGCCGCAGCTATCGGTTCGAATCTCCCTATCGAGGAGCCTTTCGGAAGCATGGTCGTTGATATAGGCGGCGGCACGAGCGAAGTCGCTGTGATTTCACTGGGCGGCATCGTGACGAGCCGTTCGCTTCGTGTAGCGGGCGATGAACTTGACGAGAGCATAGTCGTCTATATAAAAAAGGAATATAATTTGATGATAGGGGAGCGCACCGCCGAAGAAATCAAGATATCGATAGGCACCGCATACCCCAAGCCAAAGGAAGAGACCATGGTTATCCGCGGGAGGGATCTGATAACCGGACTTCCCAAAAACATCACCGTCACCTCTTCTGAGATAGCGCACGCATTGAAAGAACCTATCGATGCAATTGTGGATTCGATCAAGTATACACTGGAAAAAACGCCGCCCGAGCTTGCGGCGGACATCATGGATCGCGGGATAATGCTCACCGGAGGGGGAGCGCTCATGAGCGGACTGGACAAGTTGATACGTGAAGAGACGGGGATGCCTGTCATGATTGCCGATAATCCCCTTGATTGCGTTGCGGTCGGAGCCGGCAAAGTCCTCGATGAAGTCGAAACGTTGAGGAGAGTGCTGATTTCACCACGTAAGCTCCGATAGGAAGGAGTAGCTCTTGCTGCGGATATTCAGGAAAAAAATCTTCGTTCTGATCCTTGTAACCGTGCTTCTGTTTATCGTGATCGGTATTGCCGCGAGCGGAGGCATAGGCAGGAATTCCCTCGGCGACATAATAAGCATTCCTTTGACCCCGATACAGAAACTGTTCACATCGGCGGGACAGAAGATCAATTCCTTTTTCCTTTTCTTCAGGGATATCAATGCCTTGAAGCAAGAGAACGAGCAGCTCAAATCCAGGTTGACAGAACTGGAAAAGCAGAATTCCGAATTGAAAGTATATGAGGAAAAGAACAAGGAATTGCGGCTTGCGTTAAATTTAAAGGCCCAATTTGAAGATTATGATCCGGTCGGCGCCAATGTTATCGCAAAAGACCCGGGCAATTGGTTTAATATATTCAGGATTGACAGAGGTGAGAAGGACGGCATCAAAGAAGGATTTACAGTAGTAACCGCAGGCAAGAGTCTGGTTGGAAGGATACTGGATACCGACTTGACTTCCTCCAAGGTAATATCCATAATTGATGAGGACAGCGTTGTGAGCGGGTGGATCTCCAAACCCGGGGGAGGACATGTGATCATCCGCGGGGATATCGAACTGAAAGCATCGGGGTATTGCCGCATGGACTACATACCGCAGGACGTTGATGTTCTCATCAATGATACCGTTGAAACATCGGGGCTTGGCGGCGTTTTTCCCAAAGGGATCTACATAGGCAAGGTGCGGGAAGTCAGGAAGGCCGAGGACGATCTTGAAAGATATGCGATTATCGAACCTGCGGTCAATTTGAAAAAGCTTGAAGAGGTATATATTTTAAAAGGCCGTTGAGATAATTCCGGAATGGGTTGTGAGGCATGAAGATAAGAGTATTGGCCTATATAGCGATGATATATCTGCTGCTTCTCTTCCAGACGACAGTCCTGGAATCCGTAAGGATTCTTGGCGTCAAGCCCAATTTGCTAATGCTGTTCATTGTCTCCGCCGCATTGATGAGGGGAAGCGTTGAAGGCGCGATACTGGGGTTCTTCACAGGACTTGCCCAGGATCTGTTTTTCGGGCGTTTTCCGGGTCTGTACAGCTTGCTGGGGATGTACCTTGGTTTTATCGTCGGTTCTGTCGATAAAAGGATCTATAAAGAGAATTATCTTATAATCGTCTTTTTTTCTGTAGTTTCGACCTTGATTTATGAATCGTGCGGGTATTATTCCGATGCGTTTTTAAGGAACATCGGCAGCGAACACCGGGGAGTTACGGGGTTTTTATGGGTGTTCAGAAATGTCCTGCTTCCGGAATCCATTTATAACGGCATAGTCATTATTCCCATACATGCCCTGCTTATGAGACTTGACAAGGTTTTTACCGGGCTTGAAAACGCGTCGAAAAAATATTAAGGACGGCATATCATATGGATGGTATTGATTTATGGGTGAGTTTCTAAAAAACAGATTCAATATAGTGACGCTGATATTTCTCTTTCTCGGCCTTGTCATCTTTGTCAGGCTGTTTGATATACAGGTCATACATGGCGAGGAATTCTTTGAAAAATCACAGAAAAGGCTTCTCAAGGAGAAGACTATCCCTGCGGCGCGAGGCAGGATATTCGACAGCAAAGGCGTACCGATTGCGGCAAACCGGCAGGGTTTCTGCGTCAGCATTATAAAAACGGGGTTGAGCAGCCAGGAATTGAACGATGTTGCATTGAAGCTCACACAAATTTTGAAAAAGAACGAAGACAGGTATAACCGTACCTTTTCAAAATACATGACCATAAAACCATTTACATTCGGCAGTCTGGGGACAGATAATGCGCTCAAATGGCAAATGGACAAGGATACGTTCAATCTGGCCGCCGACAAGGTCAGGGAAGATCCGGAGCAATTCTTCAAATATCTCAAAGAGGACAAATTCAAAATCGATGCCGGCTATTCCACGGAAGATGCGTATGAAATAATGACGATCCGATATGAGATACTCCGCAATCAATGGCATTTTGATATGGGCCGGCAGGTGACCCTGGCGGAGGACGTGTCCAGGGAATCTGTGGCCGAAATCGAAGAGAGGCATTATGAATTGCCGGGTGTCACCACCTCCATAATGCCGTACAGGCAATACTCCGATGCGAGCCTATTCGCTCATTTGCTGGGATATATCGGCCTTATCAAGCCAGACCAGCTCGACAAGCTGAAGGGCGAGGGATATGACCAGAATGACCTTATCGGTCAGAACGGGATTGAATTGGCTGCCGAGTCATATTTGAGGGGAAAATCCGGCAAACGTCTGGTCGAAGTCGACACAAAGGGCAGAGAGACCGCGCATCTCGGCGAGGATCCCGCCAAACCCGGCGATGATATAATCCTGACTGTCGATGCCGATTTACAGAGAGTGGCCTTGGAATCGCTTGAACGGAATATTAATACCATCAAAAATATGGGCGGAAGAAAGAATTTCGGCGATGCGAATGCGGGCGCCGTAGTTGCACTCGACGTCAATTCCGGTCAGGTCCTTGCGATGGCCAGTTACCCTTATTATGACCCTTCGCTTTTTATTGAGGATGCATCCAACCAGGATGCGCAGAAGAAGATTGACGAATTGTTCAAAGATAATACCGCCCCTATGTACAACAGGGCTATCCAGGGCAACTACGCGCCAGGCTCGACATTCAAGCCGGTCGTGGCCGTTGCGGGCCTTGAAGAAGGCGTCATCGGTCCGAAGGACACCATCAGGGATAAGGGATATGTCAACATCGGAGGTAAGGATTTTTACTGTCTTGAGTATAACAGGAGCACAGGTTACGGAGCTCATGGGAATCTGACAATCGAAAAAGCGCTTGCCGCTTCGTGCAATATCTTCTTCCACATCCTCGGATACAGGACGACCATAGATTATATCGATAAATGGGCTTCGCTTTTCGGTCTCGGAAAACCGACCGGCATAGACATACCTTTTGAAAGTTCCGGAATACTTGCATCCAAGGAAACCAAAAGAAAATTACATAATGACGATTGGAGGCCCGCGGATACCGCGCAGACTGCGATAGGCCAATTTGACAATGCCTTTACTCCTCTGCAGCTCGCATGCTATGTCAGTACCATTGCCAACGGAGGCTACAGATATGAACCGTATATTATCAAGAGGATCATCTCCAGAAGCGGGGAGGTCATAAAAGAAACCCAGCCGGTTTATGAAAAGGTCGCCTTGAGCAAGGTAACTATCGATACCGTAAAAAAGGGCATGATAGCAGTTACAAATTCAGAGGACGGGACAGCGGTCAGTATTTTCAGGGATTTTCCATTTAAGGTGGCAGGCAAGACGGGTACCGCGGAAACCGGATTTGAAGCCAACCAGTCTTCCAATGCGCTCTTTGTATGCTATGCGCCTGCGGACAAGCCGGAGATCGCCGTTGCGGTAGTTGTCGAAAAGGGTGTGTGGGGCGCTTATACGGCCCCGATTGCGAAGGATATCCTGATGGCATACTTCAATAAGGACAAGCAGGATATTTCAGATGATATCAACTCTTCAGAGGAGGTTTTTACCAGATGAAAAATGTTATCGTAATAACTTCCGGCAAAGGCGGCGTGGGCAAAACGACAACCACTGCGAATCTCGGGACCGCGATGGCTCTGCTTGGCAAAAGGGTTGTCCTGATCGATACCGATATCGGGCTTCGGAACCTCGATGTGGTGATGGGGCTTGAAAACAGGATAGTATACGACCTTGTCGATGTGATCGAAGGAACATGCAGGATAAAGCAGGCCCTTATAAGGGATAAGAGGTTCAACAACCTGTTTCTGCTTCCTGCCGCGCAAACAAGGGACAAGACCGATGTCAGTCCTGAACAGATGATCAGGTTGTGCGGCGACCTGCGCTCCGAATGCGATGTGGTGCTTATCGATTGCCCCGCGGGAATCGAACAGGGTTTCAAAAATGCAATCGCAGGAGCGGAAAGCGCGATAGTCGTAACGACGCCCGAAGTTTCAGCCGTAAGGGATGCGGACAGGATAATCGGTTTGCTCGAAGCCAACGGCCTGTCGTCGCCCCAACTGCTGATAAACAGGGTACGGGCCGATATGGTGAAGCGCGGCGACATGATGAGCATTGAAGATATCGTTGATATTCTTGCGGTCGATATTGTCGGCGTAATCCCGGAAGATGAAAAGATCCTTGTTTCGACAAACAGGGGCGAGCCTGTGATAACAGACAGGAGATCGGCTGCGGGTATGGCTTACAGGAATATTGCGAGAAAGCTGACAGGAGAAGACGTGCCTTCCGCAGGTCGTGAAAAGCGTGGCAGGGGTTTTTTCTTCAAAAGGAGGCATGCCGATGCCTGAAATCAATTCGAAGGATATCGCCAAAGAAAGGTTGAAGCTTGTGCTCATGCATGACAGGGCCAATATCACACCTCAGTTTTTTGAAATGATAAAGTGTGACATAATCAAGGCCGTATCTAATTATATCGATATCGAAGAAGCGTCTTTTGAAATACAGCTTAGCCGCACCCGGAATGGGGAGGGCGCCAGGGCAGTTCCTTCGCTAATCGCCAATATAGCCATTAAAAGCATACATAATCCGGGAAAATAGCATAAAACCAAATACAAAAAAATATAATTGCATATATGGAAGATGTTTTGTTGCGTAATGCACATTACCGTACAAATTCACGTCTGCGGTACAAAAAGAGGGTTACCGCCGAGCGTGGCAAAGGCCGTCTTGCCGAGACCGTCATAAGGCAGTCCGCCATATCGATAATCCTTCTTCTGCTGATATTTTTCGTCAAGGCCGTGGATATGCCGCTTACCAACAGTATTACCGAAAAATTAAAATGGGTGGCGGTCAATAATATTGATATCGAAAAGATATTCTCGACAATTGAAGATATTATTGATAGCATCACCGATTTCAAACTGCCTTTTGTCTCCAATGATGCCGCAGCAGACAAAGGGTTTGAATCACAAGACTACACCGATACTTCCGATTCTACTGCCGAATCACCCGGTATAGACGCTATGGATCTGTCATATCTGCAGGCCTGGGGGATCGTGATTCCTGACGGCGCAATAAGCATCCCGAATTCTTCTGAGGTTGCATCGTCTGTTGTCTTGCCTGTTGCGACGCCTGCCGCAACCCCTGCCGCAACCCCCAAATCCGTGGCCGCCGCCGCCACTCAGCCTGAATATATCGCACCGGTTACAGGTCCTGTTGTTTCATGTTTTGGCAACAGGATGCACCCCATTTTGAAAAAAGTCGAATTTCATAGCGGAATAGATATCGACGTTCCGGCAGGTACGCCGATAAAGGCATTCCTGTCCGGCAAGGTCATTTCAGCCGGTTGGGAAAACGGGTACGGGTATTGTGTAAGACTGGAACACAGCGGCGGGCTACGTAGTGTATACGCACACTGCTCTAAAATCCTGGTTAAAAAAGGACAATATGTCGATAAGGGCGTGACTATCGCAAATGTAGGAAGTACCGGTCTGTCCACCGGTCCGCATCTGCATTTCGAAATCTGGAAGGACGGGAAAGTCGCAGATCCGTTGACTTATATAAAATTGAAGATGATATGACCGCAGGATATAACCTTTTTCTTGCCATGATCCCAAAAGTATTATAAAATGAAAACACTCGTTGATTATACTCCAGTCGTTTTGAAACCGGCAGGCTTACAGATATGCTGCGGAGGCGTATTTGCGTAATGCAGGCTCAATCAGATCAGCATCTGTGGTTTGATGATGACGGAGCAGTGAAGGGGGGGGGAATTTAATGCTCGGAATACCGGATTTTTGGATCTGGTCTGCGTACATACTTTGCATTTTAAGTACCATCTTATGTGTCGTCTACGGTTTAATCAAGTGGAACAGCGAAGATACGGCTTAGGGATTCTTTTACTGGATAATCGCACTTAAATCTTATTGGAGAATTCGCAGTTTGGGATATCCGAGCCGTTCGGAGATCCAGGAAATAGCTCGCCTTTATAGATTATATGTTGCTAATTTAATAGTTGATGTAATTGATGTATCATTTTTTGAGGAGGCGGATAATGTATACTGGCATTGTTGTAGTAGTTTATCTGATTGCCATAATATTCCTCGGCTATTTAGGATATAAGAGGACCAAGACCTCCCAGGATTACCTGGTGGCGGGGCGTCAGATACACCCGCTGATAATGGCGCTTTCATACGGCGCGACATTCATCAGCACCTCGGCGATCGTCGGATTCGGCGGCGCTGCGGGATCTCTGGGGATGGGGCTTCTCTGGCTCACGTTCCTCAATATACTTGTCGGAATATTTGTTGCGTTTGTAGTTTTCGGAAGACGCACAAGAAGGATCGGACGGAATCTTGACGCACATACCTTTCCCGAATTGCTCGGGAGGAGGTTTGATTCCAAATTCATTCAGGGCTTCGCCGGAGTGATAATATTCCTTTTCATGCCCATCTATGCGGCGGCTGTAATAAAAGGCGGGGCGAATTTCATAGAGTCCTATTTCAAGATTCCTTATGAAGTTTCGCTCATATGTTTTGTGGTCGTCGTGGCCGTTTATGTCTGGGCAGGCGGTCTGAAGAGCGTCATGTACACCGATGCGTTACAAGGGCTCATCATGTTCGTAGGCATGGTGATTCTGCTGATATTCGCATACTCAAGCCTTGGCGGCATCACGCAGGCCCATGAAAAACTGACGGGTCTGATGAATGACGATAATGTGAAGCAGCAGGTCTCTAAATTGGTGGATGGCGGTTTCCGGGGATGGACTTCCATGCCGCAGGCAGGCTCGCCGATATGGTGGAAACTGGTCTCGACTATAGTCATGGGTGTCGGTATCGGTGTCCTTGCGCAGCCGCAGCTCATCGTCCGTTTCATGACGGTGAAGAGCGATAAGCAGTTGAACAGGGCGGTAGTTTCAGGTGGTATATTCATCCTCATGATGACCGGCGTCGCTTTTGTGGTCGGCGCCCTTTCCAATGTATATTTCTTTGAATCGACAGGCAATATAGCGGCGGTTGCTGCCAAAGCCACTGATAATATCATACCTGAGTTCATAAAGAACTTCATACCCGAGTGGTTCGGAGCCATATTCCTTGTCACGCTTCTCGCAGCGGCAATGTCCACGCTGAGTTCGCAGTTCCATACCATGGGTGCGGCCGCGGGCAGGGATTTTTATGAGAAAAGCCTGAATAAACAAGGCAGCACCATATTGATCACAAGGATAGGGATGCTTATCGCCATAATCTTAAGCACAGGAATTGCCTGGATGACGAAGTACCTCGACGTCAGCATGGCTATTATCGCGACAGGCACTTCGCTGTTCTTCGGACTGTGCGCGGCGACTTTCCTGCCGGCATTCGTAAGCGCCCTTTATTTCAAGACCATATCCAAAGCGGCTGTCATATGGGGCATGGTATGCGGATTTGCCACAAGTTTCTTCTGGATCTTCTTCGTGCATGAAGGCGAGTCTTCGAGCTTGCAGCTATGCAACCTTATCTTCGGCAAGACGACGATCGTCAAGGATACTGCGCTTGCCAAGCTTGCGATGGTTGACCCGATATTCATCGCTCTGCCGGTGTCTATCATAGTGACCGTGGTTCTTGGTCTGCTCTTGAAGAAAAACCTTGCGCACGACCACGTCGAGAAGTGTTTTGAGGGTGTGGGAGCTTAATCCCTGAATAGATTTGCAAATACCATATACAAAGGCACAGGATGCGATATATGCATACTGTGCTTTTGCTTTATAGGTATACTCATGATTTGTCATTAATGGTAAAATGTAATATATCACTGTGAGGCACGCGTTTAGAGACTGATCAATATGCTATGCCCTGGGCAAACATCGCTTCGGCAACCTTTAAGAACCCTGCGATATTTGCTCCCGCCACCAGATTATCGCCGAATCCGTAGTCTTTAGCTGCCTTGCTTGCATTCTTATATATATTGATCATGATATTCTTGAGTTTGGCGTCAACTTCTTCGAATGTCCAAGAATACCTTGCGCTGTTCTGGCACATTTCCAGGCCGGATGTCGCGACGCCGCCCGCATTAGCAGCCTTGGCCGGCGCAAAAAGCACGTTGTTCTTATGGAATATGTCTATCGCTTCAGGAGTCGATGGCATGTTGGCGCCTTCACCTACGGCGAAGCATCCGTTCTTGACAAGTATCGAAGCCGAATTAGCGTCGATCTCATTCTGTGTTGCCGACGGCAGCGCAATATCGCATTTAACGCTCCATATACCGCTGCAACCCTGGAAATATTTGGCCTTCGGATGAGATTTCACATATTCGCTGATACGTTTCCTTTCAACTTCTTTAAGCTGTTTTACGGTATCGATCTTTATACCGTCCTCATCAACGATATATCCGTTGGAATCGCTCAATGCGACGACCTTGCCGCCGAGTTGATGGACTTTTTCTGTTGCGTATATGGCGACATTTCCTGATCCTGAGATGACTACAGTCGAGCCCTTGAAGGATTTACCCTTTGCTTTTATCATCTCATCGACGAGATAACAGAGGCCGTATCCTGTAGCTTCTGTCCTTACAAGGCTTCCTCCCCATGCCAATCCTTTGCCGGTAAGCACGCCTGTGAAATCGTTTCTTATTTTCTTGTAAATTCCATACATATATCCTATCTCACGTCCGCCTACGCCGATATCACCCGCAGGTACGTCGGTGTTTTCCCCGATATGCCTGAATAGTTCAAGCATGAAGCTTTGGCAGAACCTCATTATTTCTCCTTCGGATTTGCCCTTGGGATCGAAATCACTTCCGCCCTTTGCGCCGCCCATCGGCAGTCCGGTGAGTGAATTCTTGAGGATCTGTTCAAAGCCAAGGAATTTAATAATGCCGATATACACTGACGGATGCAGGCGCAATCCGCCTTTATACGGCCCGATAGCGCTGTTGAACTGGATACGGTATCCTCTGTTGACCTGTACCTTGCCTGAATCGTCGACCCACGGCACTCTGAAAATGATCTGCCTCTCAGGTTCTACTATCCTGTCAAATATCCCCGCCTTGACATATTCGGGGTGTCTTTCGGCAACGGGTTCGATTGATTCCAATACTTCCCTGACCGCCTGATGGAATTCAGGTTCGTTCGGGTTCCGTTTAAGGACCTGCTCCATTACTCCCGATAAGATTTTCATTATATAGCCCCCCATACTTCTTTTGCAATTTTACGAAATTATAACACAGCGACTGCTAAAATTGCAAGATACATTTTAAAAAGATTCATATTTATGTGTCGGCTGTCTTTATTATAGATAGCCCATGAATAAATCCATTCATGCCGGATACTGTATTAGTAGTATTTTGCAGGATAATATTCATTTTAGAATTCGAATCAGGCATTCAATTCATATGAAATAAATGGTCGGAACTTGTTGCATAATTCCGTTTGGGTCAAAGTTTTCTTTTGAGATCTTGCTTGGCGTAAATTACCCGGTAAATCACAAACTTCTACAAGGAAAGCGGCATTCAATGTATTATCCTGTCCGGAGTATGATGGTCGCACACACAACAATCATCTTCATGAGATACATGACTCTCAGGGGGGGGAAAGTTGAGTTATTTATTTCTATGAAAATCTATGGTCAAAATGTTCATCCTGGCGATGAACGTTTTTGCAATATGTGCATTGTAGCAGTAAACAAATTTTTGATTACCTAAATTTGCTTATAAAAAATATATGCACATCGGAAGGGTGGACGAGACGGACGAGGCGGACGAGGTTCAAGGGGCAGAAGGGGGCGACGCAGTGGACGAGGCGGGCGAGGCGGAGAAGCCGGAGGGGCGAAGGCTACGGACATTTACGGATTGCTTATACGAGAGAACAGCATGCGGCAACATATGCTGCAACATACGGCAACATATGCGGCAACACGTGCGGCAGCGTGCACGGCAGCGCACAACGAAGAATTCTGTTTCCGGCTTGCACTGCCAATCGTGTTTGTATATAATAGTTGAAGGATTTTCAAAGCCATACAATAATTCATCAAAGAGGGGATGTATAAATGGATCTACAATCAACGGTCCTGGCGATCCTTGGCGGAGTGCTCGCGGTAGGGATAATTGCGGCGCTTTTCATAGTGATACTCGTCAAGTTCGTTTTCAGGCAGGAAACAGGAACACAGAATATGCAGGATATTGCCAAAGCAATAAAGGAAGGCGCGATGGCATTCCTGAACAGGCAATACAGGACGATCTTCGCCCTGTCCGCCGTTGTCGCATTGATACTGTTTGCGGCGACCGGATTGTGGCAGACGCTTGTAGGTTTCGTCACCGGCGCGATTTGCTCGGGGCTTGCAGGATTCATAGGCATGTTTGTGGCCGTCAGCTCCAACATAAGGGCGGCTGCGGGCGCCAAGCACAGTCTTAACAGGTCATTGACAATTTCATTCAGGGGCGGCGCCGTGACAGGTCTTGCAGTCACAACGCTGAGCCTTGTCGGAGTCGCTGCATTATTCTTTGCATTCGGCGGCTTTTCGGCAGACGCTGAAATTGTGAAAAGAGCGCCGGAACTTATTGTAGGTTACGGATTTGGCGCAAGCTTTGTGGCATTATTTGCCCAATTGGGCGGCGGGATATTCACCAAGGCCGCCGATGTGGGCGCCGACCTCGTAGGCAAGGTCGAGGCGGGCATCCCTGAGGATGATCCGAGAAATCCTGCCGTTATAGCCGATCTTGTCGGAGATAACGTCGGTGACTGCGCCGGCCGCGGAGCTGACCTTTTCGAATCGACAGCAGCGGAAAACATAGGCGCTATGATACTCGGAATGGCCTTATATCCGATATTCGGCATATACGGCATATTGTTCCCGCTGGTTGCCCGTGCTGCCGGGATCATTGCTTCGATCATTGGAATCGGCTGCGTCAAGACCAAAGAAAATAAAGACCCGATGAGTGCGCTCAATCGCGGTTATTTTATCACCACATTGCTTTGCGCACTATTCCTGTTCCCGATCACCAAGCTCATGCTGAGCGGGCTGGATGGGTCCATAAAGTATATAAACTTTTATGCCTGCGGTCTGATCGGGCTATTATTGAGCTTTGCATTTGTTTACATCACGCAATATTATACTTCTTACAGATACAAACCTGTAAAACAGATCGCCGAGGCATCCAAAACCGGGCCTGCTACCAATATCATTGCCGGCCTGGCAGTAGGGTTGGAAAGCACGTTCGCGCCGATAATCGTAATATCGGTCGCCATACTCGGATCATACTTCCTCGGCCAAAGCGCGGGACTTCCGGCCGGATACGACGGAGGCCTGTATGGGACCGCCATAGCTACCATGGGTATGCTTGCGACCTGCGCATACATACTTGCCATGGATACGTTCGGGCCCATCACCGATAACGCCGGTGGCATCATCGAGATGTCAGGCGCTCCCGAAGATATCAGGAACCGGACGGACAGGCTGGATGCATGCGGCAACACGACCAAGGCCCTTACAAAAGGCTATGCCGTGGGCAGCGCAGCATTGGCGACATTCCTTCTTTTCTCGGCCTATATTGAGAAAGTCAAACTTGCTTTGAATATACCTCTTGATAAGATATTCCCGGTTGACATAGGAAAACCTGAAGTGTTCATCGGGGCGTTCATCGGGGCCATGATAGTGTTCCTCTTCAGTTCGACGGCCATCCGGGCGGTCGGCAAGGCTGCCCAGTATGTCATACTGGAAGTGCGCCGGCAGTTCAAGGAAAAGCCGGGCATCATGGAAGGCAAGGACAAGCCGGATTACGGCCAGTGCGTCGATATAGTCACAAAAGGCGCATTGAAGGAAATGATCATACCCGGATTGATAGTCGTACTTGCTCCTATCGCGGTCGGGATGCTGCTGGGCGCCGAAGCGGCCGCGGCTTTCCTTATGGTCGGTACGATAGCGGGTATCCTCGTGGCCTTGTTCCTCAATAACGGAGGCGGGGCATGGGACAATGCCAAGAAATTCATCGAGCTGGGCAATTACGGCGGCAAGAAATCCGAAGCTCATAAGGCCAGCGTGGTAGGCGATACGGTAGGCGATCCTTTCAAGGATACAGCAGGACCTTCGCTGCACGTGCTCGTTAAGTTGTTCAGCACCATCACTCTTGTGCTTGCAACGCTGTTCATCAGTTTCTCATTGATCAAATAAGGCGTTTGCAATAAGCGTATTGACTCAAATATATGGGAAATCTTGCGGACAAAAACGCAAGGTTTCCTTTTTATTTTCAATATTATATAATAATAAATGACCGAAAAAGAAGAATACCAAGGAGAATACAAAGGAGAATACCTGCGTAATGTTTTCTGTTACCCTGTCACAACTGGTAAAGGAATTCGAACTGAAAGTTGCGGCTTCATCCGGCAGTCCGGATGATACTTTGGTCACCTCCGCCAACGTGAATAGGCCCGGATTGCAACTGGCAGGATATTTTGAGCATTTCGACGCCAAAAGGATCCAGATATTCGGGAATGTGGAGATAGCATATCTATCCGCCATGACGCCCGAGGAGCGGCTTTCGCGCCTTGATAGCTTTTTTGGGCGCGGGTTTCCGTGCATTGTTATTGCGAGAAACCTCGAACCGTTTGCCGAGATGCGAGTCGTTTCGGAAAAATACAAGATACCCATACTAGTAACATCTGATGAGACGTCAAGGTTTTTGAGCGGACTCATCAGGTATCTGAATGTTCAGCTTGCGCCGCGCATAATATTGCATGGGGTGCTTGTTGAAGTCTATGGCGAGGGTATACTGATCCTCGGTGATAGCGGCGTGGGTAAGAGCGAGACCGCGATGGAGCTTGTAAAAAGGGGACACAGGCTTATCGCCGACGATGTCGTCGAGATAAGGAAGGTATCTGACAGGACTCTTCTGGCCAACGGCCCCGATATCATCAGGCATTTTATAGAAATCAGGGGTATCGGCATACTTGACGTCAAAAACCTATATGGGGTCGGCGCGGTCAAAACCCAGGAAAACATCAATCTGGTCATGAAATTCGAGCTTTGGGACAAATCAAAGGATTATGACAGGCTGGGCCTCAAGGACGAATTCACTGAAATATTAGGGATCAGGATCCCTTTATTGACAATTCCCGTACGGCCGGGCAAGAACCTTGCGATAATCGTAGAAATCGCCGCCATGAACAACAGGCAGAAAAAGATGGGTTATAATGCGGCGCAATTCCTCACGGAGAGGATAAGCCGTGAAACCGGCAGAGGTGAAGAAGGTTGATATTTGACGAACTTGTCGCGATAGCCGGACCGGCAAACGTATTGCGTGATGAGCCTATGAACAGGCATACTTCCTTTAGGATAGGCGGGCCCGCTGATTTTCTTGTCATAGCCCGCGGTAAGGACGTTCTGGGGAAAACGCTTTGTTTGTGCAGGCAATATGATATGCCTGTTACGGTCATGGGGAACGGAAGCAACCTGCTTGTGCTCGATAATGGGGTAAAGGGCGTCGTCATTAAGATGAAAGGCGGATTCGACGGTTTTTATTTCGAAGGTGACGTTCTGGAGGCGGAATCGGGAGCGCTTCTGTCCAAACTGTCGGTTGCCGCGTTGGACAATGGCCTTGCAGGACTCGAATTCGCGTCGGGTATACCGGGTACTCTGGGTGGCGCCGTTTTTATGAATGCCGGCGCATATGGCGCTGAAATGAAAGATATCGTCATATCAACACAATACATGGACCTTGAAGGCAACATCCACGAACTGGATAACGCAGGGCACCGCTTCGGCAGCAGGACCAGCATTTTTGATTCAAACCGGGGCATGGGCGTCATCATAAAGGCACGATTGAAACTTAAAAAGGCTGATAAGGCCGAAATATCCGCGCTTATGGAGGACTACACAAGGCGCAGGCGCCAAAACCAGCCGCTTGAAATGCCGAGTGCGGGCAGTGTGTTCAAAAGGCCCGGAGGAGGGCACTACACCTGGAAATTGATAGACGGGTGCGGGCTCAGGGGATTTTCAATCGGAGGGGCGCAGGTATCCGGCAAGCATTGCGGATTCATTATAAATACAGGGAATGCGAGCGCGCGGGACGTGACCGATTTGATCCGGCATATACAGGAGCATGTAAGGAAAAGCAATGGTGTCGAACTTGATCCTGAGATAAGGATAATCGGGGAACCATAAGGATAATAAAGACATTAAGGATACTGAGGACACTGAGGATGAGGATGTGAGGGGATCACAATGAGACTGGTGGTTATAA
>CAYWGM010000001.1:18620-39288 GCA_964457875.1 uncultured Eubacteriales bacterium
TGAGGACACTGAGGATGAGGATGTGAGGGGATCACAATGAGACTGGTGGTTATAACCGGGCTCTCCGGGGCCGGAAAAAGTCTTGTGGCAAAATGCATGGAAGACATGGGGTATTTCTGTGCCGATAATCTCCCGCCCGCCCTTATACCTAAATTCGTGGAAGTCTGTTCGCAGAACAAGATGGAAAAGGTGGCCCTTGTGATAGATATCCGGGGCGGCGTGCTGCTGAACGACCTTATCCCCGCTTTAAATGATATCAGACATAATGGATTCACCCCCGAGATACTCTTTCTTGACGCATCGGACAATACGCTCGTAAAAAGGTTCAAGGAAAGCAGGAGGGCGCATCCGCTGGCGCCCGAAGGAAGGATCCTCAACGGGATTGCGCAAGAGAGGCATTTCCTTGTAAACATCAGGAATAAGGCGGATTATACCATCGATACATCTCTGCTGACCGCGTCCCAGCTCAAAGACGAGATATACAAGATATTTGCCCGGGGCTGCGAATCAAGGGGCATGATCATCACATTGATCTCTTTCGGGTACAAGTACGGCATCCCTCTGGATTGCGACCTGATCTTCGATGTCAGGTTCATTCCCAACCCTTACTACATATCGGCTTTGAAAAAACTCTCCGGCAAAAGCGACGACGTGAAGGAATATGTCTTGAACTGCAAGGAAACCGGGATTTTCATCGACAAGGTCATCGACATGATGGATTTTCTTATACCCAATTACATAAAAGAGGGCAAGACACAGCTTGTCACAGGCATAGGCTGCACAGGTGGCAGACATCGTTCTGTCGCGATTGCCGATGCGATACAGGGGATACTTGCCCAAAAACAGCATAATGTCAATGTCGACCACAGGGATATAGAAAAGGATTTCCGGAGCGCGATAAAATGAACATCATTGAAAACATGCAGCCTTATTACAGGCTTAAGAGGATGCTGCGCGAAAAGAGCATCCTCATCAAAGGCCCGAGAATCGTCGCAATCGGCGGCGGGACCGGATTATCGACCATGCTGAGGGGATTGAAGCTTTTCAGTTCAAACCTGACGGCGGTTGTGACGGTCACCGATGATGGCGGTAGCTCCGGGATACTGAGGGACGACCTCGGTATCCTGCCGCCGGGAGATATCAGGAACTGCGTGCTTGCGCTTGCCGATACCGAGCCCATAATGGAAAAGCTGCTTCAATACAGGTTCAAGGAAGGCATGCTGAAGGACCAGTGTTTCGGCAACCTGTTCCTGGCGGCGCTCCACGGGATATCGTCCAATTTTGAAGAAGCGGTTAGAAAAATGAACCATGTGCTTGCCGTTACTGGAAGGGTTCTGCCGGTCACCGTGAACGACACGAGGTTATGCGCCGAGCTTGAGGACGGCTTCGTCATCGCGGGCGAGTCGCGTATCTCAAAACATAACCTGATCCACCCCGGAAGGATCAAACGAATATACCTCGAGCCTGAAAACGTCACCCCGCTGCAGGATGTGCTCGACGCTATGAACGAGGCCGACACCATCATACTCGGTCCCGGGAGCCTTTATACGAGCATAATCCCCAACCTGCTGGTCGAAGGGGTCTGCGATGCCTTAAAGAGCGCAAAAGCACCCAAGATATTCATCTGCAACATAATGACCCAGCCGGGGGAAACCGACGGGATGGATATGAACGATCATGTCAAAGCGATTGAAATGCATTCGTATAAGGGCATTGTCGATTATTGCATCATCAACGACGCACCGATACCGCATGAATTCATCCGCAGATATACCGAAGACGGGGCGGCGCCCGTGACTGCAATAACAGCTGCGCCGATGAAGATCCTGAAAGACAATTTGCTGAACACAAATGGAGGTTATGTACGGCACAACCCTCTTAAACTGGCGGTGAAAATAATGGGGCTGATAGCCGAAGAAGTGCTTGCCAGAGACGGAAGACGGAGGATCGACTATTTGTTCATCAAGGATCGATTAAAAGGACTATAAGGACCGTTTAAAAGGACTATTATGGAGGTAGCAGAGAATGTGGGACTGGCCTGTTTACGAATATGGCGCCGATAACTGGAGCACATTTGAACAAGGCATTTCGAAGGAATGGCTCATTACCAACGGAATAGGCGGTTTCGCATCTTCCACGGCAATAGGCGCAAATTCAAGAAGGTATCATGGGTTGCTTGTCGCTTCGCTTTGTCCGCCCGCCCGCAGACACCTGGCGGTGTCGAAGCTTGATGAAAGCATTCTGATTTATCCGGGAACGGGACAACCGGGGCCGGTACGGCAGTACGACCTCTTTTCCGGCCGGACGACCGGCCATACGCATGAGGGGTTCAGATATCTTCAGCGCTTCAGGGCTTATCCTATTCCTGAATTCACGTATAGCATCGGCGATATATATATCGCAAAAAGCATAAGCATGGTTCACGGACGGAACACATGCGCAGTAGTCTACAGGATATACAACGGCAAAGATAAGGTAGTGCTGAAGCTGGCGCCCCTATTGAATTTCAGGGATTATCACTTCAATTCGCACAGGCAATTCATGAATTTCTCATTGCAGGAGCCTTCGGGGATGGGGGCATCTGAAAAGTTCTACACGGTGAAACCCGAAAACAGCGATATCGGTATCAGGATGTACTGCAGCTCCGCAATATTCAAAAAGCAGGAAGACAACTGGTTTATGGATATGTACTATCCGGCCGAGGCCGAGAGAGGCCTTGATGCCGTCGAAGACCACTACATCCCCGGATATTTCGAGGTGAACGTCAAGCCGGGGGAATATTGTGAAGTATGCTTTATCGCGACCACGGAAAACGGGCCTGTATCGATCGACGGTATAGCATTGCAGCAGGAGGAAATCGCGAGGTTGTCGCAGATAGCCCGTATCGGTGAGGGCGGAGTTGGGGATACCGGAGCCGCGTCAGGAGCCGGAGCTGCGGCGGAACCGGGAGCCGCGGCGGAACGCGATTGGTTTATATCGAGCCTGCTGCTTGCAGCCGACTCTTTTATCGTGAAAAGGGAATCAAGCGGCATGAGGACGATTCTTGCCGGTTATCCATGGTTCACCGATTGGGGCAGGGATGCGATGATAGCCTTGCCGGGGCTGACGCTGGCGACAGGGCGCTATGATGCGGCGAGGGACGTGCTTCTGACATTTGCCGGGAGCATCAGGGACGGGCTTGTGCCCAACATGTTTCCCGATGACGGAGGCGAGCCGGTCTATAATTCCGCGGATGCTTCGCTGTGGTTCATAGAAGCCGTCGCCAAATATGTGGAGTTTACCGGGGATTATGATTTTGTAAAAGACAACTTGTATGTCCGCATCAGGGAGATAATCGATTCATATGCCATAGGCACTCATTCGGGCATCGGCATGTGCGTCGACGGCCTTATCGAAGCCGGGGATGAAAACACGCAGCTGACATGGATGGATGCGAAGGTCGCCGGAAAAGCCGTCACGCCGCGGCATGGAAAGCCTGTTGAACTAAATGCCTTGTGGTACAATGCATTGATGGTCGCTTCCGCATTTGCCGCAAGGTTTGACGAAGGCGTCACCGCCGGAATCTATTCGGGTATTGCCGAAAAGACAAAAAAATCTTTTGAAAACCAATTCTGGAACCCTGAGAAGCTGTGCCTTTACGACGTTGTTTCAAGAAATCGCAAGGATGACAGCATCAGGCCCAACCAGATAATAGCATTGAGTCTCACCAATCCGGTCGTCACAGGAGACATGGCGGGCAAGATCATCCTGACCGTCTGGGACAAGCTTTACGCGACTTACGGATTGAGGAGCATCGAACGGGACGATCCGGGATATAAGGGTGTGTATACCGGAAGGCAGGATCAGAGGGACGCCGCTTATCATAACGGCACTGCATGGACATGGATATTAGGCCATTTCATAACCGCATGGGCGAGGTCGTTCGGGGGCTTTGACGGAGAATACGCATTACCCGCAGCGCTGCGCAGGTTCATAACGCCGTTTATGGACCACATGAGGAGCGCGGGGATAGGCAGCATATCTGAGATATTCGACGGCGACGGCCCTTTTATTGCCCGCGGCTGCATTTCGCAGGCCTGGAGCGTCGCTGAGATCTTCAGGGTGTGTATTGAAACAGGGATATATAAACTTAAAGGTTAAACTAAAAAGTTAAAAGGTGCGTAAGGTCATATGTCGTTTGCCGCTTCTGTGAAGAACGAAATATGCAAGGCAGATAATGCAAAACCGTGCTGCAGGCTGTCGGAATTGAAGGCTGCACTCGCCGCCGGCGGATCCGTATCAGCGATCGGTCCGGATTTGTATTCATTGAAGGTGATTACGGAAAACGCCTCATTCGCAAGACGTCTTTTTACTTACATCAATGAAATCACCGGCATCCGTCCGGATGTCGTGATCGAGAAGAATCCGAGGCTCAGAAAACATGCGGTATACACTGTCATCGCTGATTTGAACGCATCATGCGCAGCCGATCTTTTAAACGGCAGGGCATCAGCAAGCGGCAGTAAATCAAGACGGGTATGCTGCGCAAAGGCATTTCTAAGAGGGGCTTTTCTGGGCGGCGGGTCGGTCAGCGATCCGGGAAAGGCTTACCACCTCGAAATCAAGAGCCATAACCGCAGTTTCATAGATGAAGTTATCGCAATATTGCGCCGTTTTGAAATTGGCGCAAAGGTCATCAGAAGAAGGGGCTCCAACGTTCTTTATATCAAGGAAGGAGAGGACGTAGTCGACTTCCTGAACATCATCGGGGCTCACAGCTGCCTCTTCGACATGGAGAATATCAGGGCGATGAAAGAGATGCGCAACAGCGTCAACAGGATCGTGAACTGCGAAACCGCCAACCTCGGCAAGACTGTCAACGCCGCTTTGGTCCAGGTGGAAAACATGAAACTGATCAAGCAATTCAGCGGTTTTGATAACCTTCCGGGCGGCCTGAAACAAACCGCCGAACTTCGTATCAGATACCCGGACGCCGACCTCAAGGAATTGGGGAGCCTGCATGAACCGCCGCTCGGCAAATCGGGGGTGTGCCACCGGCTGCGTAAACTTAATGAAATAGCCGCTCAAGTCCGCTTAAATCAGAAATTCGACAAAAAATGAGATATTTCATTGAAGGGGAAATACAGGATTTGCAGAATATTTCATAGACGATTATTTTTAGCGGGAGGGAAGTATTTTGCAAATCAGGTTTACGAGCAGGGGCAATACGTTGATTGCAGTTTTTGCCGGGGAATTGGACCATCATTCGGCCGAATACCTCAGGCACAAACTCGATATGGAAATAATCAAGGCGACCGTCAAAAACGTGGTTTTTGATTTTTCAAAACTCGTTTTTATGGATAGCTCGGGTATCGGGGTCATTATCGGCAGATACAGGAATCTGCAGAAGCTTAAAGGCAAGATGGCGATTGCCGGAGCCAGCATCCCGATCAGGCGCATACTTGAAATGTCAGGTGTGAACAGGCTCGTTCCATTGTTCCCAAGCGTGGGAGAGGCGTTGGAATGGGCTTCATAACTGCAGATAGATTTATTATTTCACCATGTAAAGGGAGTGTTACTCTAATGGAACCTTTTGAAGGGCAAAAACCGATCAACGAAATGGCGCTGGAGTTTTTGAGCAAATCAAATAATGAAGCGTTCGCAAGGGTGACCGCCGCGGCATTCGTTTCGCAGCTCGATCCTACTCTTGAAGAGATTTCGGATGTCAAGACCGCTGTATCCGAAGCGGTCACAAACGCCATTATCCACGGGTATGAAGGCAAAACCGGTTATGTGAGGATGGAATGCCGCCTCTACATAAATTCTGTAATGATAACCATTTCCGATAAGGGTAAGGGCATATCCGACATAGAACAGGCCAGGCAGCCTCTGTTTACGTCGAGGCCGGACCTTGAACGGTCGGGTATGGGGTTTACCATCATGGAAACATTCATGGACAAGGTCGAGATAACTTCCGAACCAGGTGAAGGCACCTCAATAACAATGTACAAGACCTTCAGATCAGTATGACGGATTTGTGATGGATTTATGAAGAATCACCCGGATCTGGATAATCTGGATAATGAGCAATTGGTCAAGCTGGCCGGTGACGGCGATGCGGATGCGAGGTCGGCCATAGTCGAACACAATATGGGACTCATCTGGAGTATAGTCAGGAGGTTCCATAACAGGGGGTATGACCCCGAAGACCTCTTTCAGATCGGAAGCATCGGGCTTATCAAAGCGGCGGATAAATTCGACCCGTCATATAATGTCAAATTCTCCACTTATGCGGTCCCTATGATCCTCGGCGAGATAAAGAGGTATCTGAGGGACGACGGCATCATCAAGGTAAGCCGTTCCATCAAGGAGACATCGAATAAAGTAAGGTATGCAAGAGAAGAAATGAGCAAGCAATTGGGACGCGAACCGTCGCTGAGCGAGATCTCGGCCAGGACGGGATTTTCGTCGGAAGAGATAGCAATGGCCTCCGAAGCGTCGATGACCCCCGGCTACCTTTACGATTGTCAGCAGGAGGCGGGTGATTCGCATCCGATGCTCATCGAAACCATCCAATCGGAAGACGGCGAAAACGAAACGGGCATCGTCGACAGATTGGCGCTCCGCCAGGCCCTCGGGTCCCTCAAGCAGCGCGACCGCCAGATCATCATGCTGCGCTATTTCAAGGAGAAGACGCAGGTGCAGATAGCAAAGATGCTTGGGATATCGCAGGTCCAAGTATCAAGGATCGAGAAGAGGATCCTGAAGGACATAAAAAGCAAGCTCATTTAAAGTCCATAAAAGTTGTGAATCAAATTGGATATTGATCTGCTCATACTGTATAATATAGGAATGCCGGATTTGATATTTAGGATCCCACAGATTAACGACAAAAGAATATTCGATAAATACCTTGAGAAATCCCGTTCCCAAATCTCCGAGACGACATTCACAAATATTTTCATGTGGAGAAATGTATATAATTACATGTATGCAGAGCATGATGGGCTGTTATGGATCAAATACCAAAAACCAGGCGCTGAAGAGAGTTATTTCGTACCTTTGGGGGATTTGACGGAAGAGGCGTTCAGAGCCGGGCTCGACGCCATATTAGGGGAAAATGCCCGCAGGGCCTTGTTTTCGGCCGTCACTGAAGATCAACTCGGTTTTTTAAGGTCAGCCGGCAAATGTGAAGTCATGACCGACCGCGATAATTGGGATTACCTGTACAACGCCTCGGATCTGATACACCTTCCGGGAAAGAAATATGACGGGAAGAGAAACCATATTCATAGGTTCGAAAGAGACCATGAGATTTCAGTTGAAAAGATCACTCCGGACAATATTGCGGATTGCCGCAGGATAATGGATGCCTGGGCTGCTCAGACCGCTCAGAGAAACGAGCCCGGACGGCAAGGGCCGGGGTCGGACTATGCCGCTGTAATAGAATTGCTCGAAAACTATGCCTCACTTGGCTGCAGAGGCATTCTGGTAAAGGTTGACGGCGCCTATGCCGCATTCACGATAGGCGAGATGATGAACGGTAATATGAACGGTAATATAACCGGCAATACCGCCGTCATCCATGCGGAAAAGGCCGTTAGGGGCATACCGGGCTTGTATCAGTTCATCAACCGGCAGTTCTGCGTGACCGAATGGCAGGACGCCGTATATGTCAACCGCGAACAGGATATGGGGATACCGGGGCTGCGCAGGTCCAAGGAATCATACCATCCTGTAAAGCATGTGGAGAAGTACAAAGTTTGGATTATTACCAGTTGACATAATATTATCTTACTGGTTATTCTTAAGTAGAATTGATTCATCAAAGGATTTTAGAATGTCCATAAAGAATGTTTTAAAATTCCTCAATAGAGTGAACTTCCTTACCAGGAGTTCGATAAGATATCAACTGATGACGTCATTCGTTATAATTGTCATCCTTTCATCAATATTCATCATTCTTTTTTACTTCAACAATATGAATTTGTTGATCAAGGATCAGGTATATACGTATAATAGTGAAATAATCAAGCAGGTCGGCAAAAAGCTGGATTATTTGTTCGAGCAGATAAAAACCGCTGAAATGCAATTGATCGGCGTTGCAATCAACTCATCCGTATTTAATCAGAAATTGGATGAATTAAGTATGAATAAGGCCGAATATGTAAAATCCATAGAAGAAAATCTCAAGAGCATCAGACGTTCGTTTCAAAGTATTTATCAGGTGTATTTGATCGGGTTCAACGATAATGCCTTTTCATCAAGCGTATATTTTATCAAAAACAGGCTGCTGCAGAAGAAATGGATCAACAGCGTCAATGACGCCGATTTGACCATACCGGGACATATTTCGGATTATGAGGCAATAAGTAATGAAGGCATATATGTTGTGTCATTTATTAAAAAGATACGTGATATCATGTACCATAATAAAGTAGTTGGAATGATACAAATAGATATGAAGTACAGTGAGATCAAAAATGCCATAGAGAATATCAATACTATTGAGAACAGTCTGATATTTTTAGTTGATAGCAATAAGAACGTGGTCTATTATCCAGGAGGTAAATATAACGGTCAGAATATCGATAATATCGAATATGAGGGATTGAACAGCAGGAATACGGAAGGATTTACAATGTATGCAAATTCAAGCGATGCGCTGCTGATCGATTATGATATCAAGAATATTGACTGGAGGATAATATGTATAATTCCCACGGCCAATATCGGCAAATACTTTAATGAAGCCAACCGTGTTTCGATATATATTACGGCGATTTCTATAATATTTGCGCTTCTTCTTTCATATTACCTGTCAAAAAGTATCACAAGACCCATATCGCATTTGGTTATGACGATGCGGAAAGCCGGAGATGGCATGTTCGATATTAATATTCCCGATTTCCGCAACAAAGACCTGTTCATCCTGTCAAATGCCTTCAGGATCATGCTCGGAAAGATCAACGGGCTGATGAAGATACTGGTCGAAAAGGAAACAAGTCTTCTCAGCGCAAATATCAAAACGCTGCAAGCCCAGATCAATCCGCATTTTTTATATAACACGCTTGAGACTATTAGAAGTATTGCGCTTAGAAACAATGTTAAGAGTATTGTTGACATTTCCAAATCAATGGCGATGATTTTCAGGTATAGCATCAATGACAGCAAAAAATATGTTCAACTGAGTGAGGAGCTTGAGAATATCAAGTGTTATATAAGGATTCAGAAATACAGATACGGAGATAAATTCAAAGAAATTTACGATATCGATGAATCGTTGCTGCAGTGCAGCATATTAAAATTCATTATCCAGCCATTGGTGGAAAACTCGATATACCATGGCATTGAACTGAAAAAAGATAAAGGTACGATAGTTATAAGCTGCATAAAGGATAATGTTAATGAGAACATAATGCTGATAAAAATAGCTGATAACGGTTTAGGTATGGAACCTGAAACTGTCGCGGAAATTAATGGCCTTCTCAGTGACCGTGATCAGGAAGTAAGCATCAGGGAACCGGAAAAAGACAAGGCCGGAATCGGCATATTGAACGTACATACCCGTATCGGGCTGCATTACGGTCGGCAATACGGTTTGCGCCTGTTCAGCGAGAAGGGCAAAGGAACGATTGTTGAAATAAGGATACCTGTATTTCCGAATATTATATGATGGATATTAAAATTCTTATATTTTTTAAAAAAGTAATTGCTAATATAATATATTTAGAAACCCGGGTATTTCTAAAGTATCAATTCAAATCCTAAAAGGAGGTCAGTGTTTATGATGCGGAGCAAGCTGAAAATTGTATCTATCATGGTTCTGATGTTTTTTGCAATTTCAATCGTATTCACAGCATGTGCAGATACATCCAAAGATAACGCTAATGATGGTGTAAAGAAAATCACAAAAATCCGGTATGCTCATGGTTTCGGCCCTGGAAGCCCGGGTGGCGATGTGGCAATCGAGTATCTCAAAGAATTCGCAGAAGCGAATAAGGATTGGCTCGAACTTGCCGAGGAAGTTGTCGTCGGAGATGAGATGAAATCCAAAATCAGGATAGACATAGCAGGCAACAATCTCCCCGACATGTTCAATTACTGGGGTACGCCTTCTGACGCAGGATCGTTCGTTGAGTCAGGTTTGCTGCTCAATATCGACGAGTATTTCAAGGAAACAAAGGCAGTCAAAAAGGATGACTATATCGAAGGCGCATTCAATGGATTCCTGCACAGCGGCAAACATTACGGCATACCTCTCAACTGCTTCTTCGTAGGATTTTGGTTCTGCAACAAAGACTTATTCCAAAAATACAACCTTGAATATCCCAAGACATACGAAGACCTTCTTGCTGTTTCCAAAGTCTTTAATGAAAACGGCATTGTTCCTCTTGCCATGGGGAGCAAGGGAGGAAATCCCGGACATTTCTTCATGAGCGAATTATATACGCAATTCCCGAACGGTTTGAAGGAACTTCAGGATATGGCCAACAACTGGAAATTTGATACCGATAACATGCACAAAGTGGCCGATCTGATTGCGGACATGCGTAAAAATGATGTTTTCCCCAAGGACACTATTGCCAATGGCGATTGGGGTCCGAGCTATGCTCTTTACAGCGAAGGAAAAGCGGCAATGGTATATTCGATGTCGTGGATGCTTCAGAGCATGAAAGAAGATATCGTTGCGAAAACTGAGATAATCAATGCACCCAAATTGCCCGGAGCAACAGTGGATCCGGCTACATTCATCAGCCGCGGCGGCAGTTCCGGCATACTTATCAACAAAAAATCATGGCAAGACAAGGACAAGAGGGCTGCAATCGTTGCCGTTACCGATATGACACAGTCCGACGATTTTGTTAAGGACGAGTTCTATATTGGAGGCCAATTGCCCGGTAAAAAGATAGATGTTGACGAATCCAAGATCATCCCGATTCTTGGCAGATTGTTGAAATTTGCTGAGGGCAGGATCAGCATGACCAACCATTGGCTCTCTTTCCCGGCAGCAAAACCGTGGGCCGATTGCCAGTTCTATCTTGATGAACTTATGGCCGGTACGATGACGCCTGACGATTATATCGACAAAATACAGAAATCACTTGATAAAGCAAAATCAGAACAATAGCAGTTTAATTCGGGAAGGGGCCTTTGCCCCTTCCTCCGAATGAAAGGAAAGTAATCGACGGCAATGAAAAATACTATGACATTGAAAGCCAAACGTAGTTCATTACAGGATAAGAGATTATTTTCGATATCTTTTATCGCACCGTCTTTTATCCTATATGTGATTTTTATCATTATCCCCATAGGCGCTTCCTTTTATATTGCGATGACGAAATGGGATGGAGTCAGCGCACCTAGATTCCGTGGCCTTTACAACTTCAAGTACCTTATACAGGATCCGCAGTACTGGATCACAGTATCCAACACTTTGCAGGTCGTCTTTTTTTCTTTGCTGCTGCAGATACCGCTGGGGTTATTGTTTGCGTATATTATTATGAGGACGGTAAAGGGCTATAAATTTTTCCGGTCGGTTTATTTTCTTCCTGTGGTAATCGCCCCTGCGGCTATAAGTCTTATGTTCTTACTCATGTTGAACGGTGAACTCGGGCCGATAAATAAGTTCTTCGTTATGATCGGACTGCCATCCCTGCAGCGAAATTGGCTTTCGGACGGAAAGCTCGTGCTGTATTCGGTAATGTTCCCGATGATATGGCAATATATAGGATTTTACATAATAATATTCCTTGCGGCTTTTCAATCCGTTCCGGCAGATATTTCTGAAAGCGCTACAATTGACGGCGCATCGTCATTATATATTTTTATTAAGATATATGTGCCGCTTATCTGGGATGTTGTAAAGACATGTATGATATTGTGCATTACCGGAAGTTTGAAGGCATTCGACCATGCATATATCATGACATGGGGAGGACCGGGTGTGCGCTCTTCATATTTGGCTGTCTATATGTACAGGACCGCATTTACGGAAAACCTTCTGGGAGAAGGCACGGCAATTGCAATAACGATATTGATATTCGCATTTGCTCTGACATACCTTTTTAATAAGTTTTTATCACGTGAAGTAATTCAATATTAAGGAGTACTCTTTAATGCCTGAAAATATTGTAAACTTGAATAGAAGAACAAGGTATCATATTGACAAATATAAAGTGGCGACAACGATAAAATATGTAGTATTGATATTCTATGCGATTACTACCATAATACCTTTCTTATGGGTTGTGTTGAGTTCAATAAAGACTGATAGTGAAGTTATCGGAAATCCTTTCAAGCTGCCTTCTGAAATTGTCCTAAACAATTTTGTCCTCGCATGGAAAGGTGCGCAGGTACCTAATGCGTTGCTGAACAGTACCATATATGCCTGTGTTTCCGTAATACTGGTCGTACTTGTAACTTCAATGGCCGCATATATAATCGCAAGGATCCGTCCCAGCAAATCGATATATCTCTTTTACACTCTTGGGATCATGGTGCCCATACATGCTGTTATCATACCGTTTGTTCTTATCATAAGGACGTTCGGGATGATAAATACGAGACCTGGAATTATTCTGGCTTACGTTACTGCCAATATCTCATTCAGTTTCTTTATTCTCGTAGCTTTTATGAAGACATTGCCCAAAGACCTTGAGGATGCGGCCATGATAGACGGCTGCAGCAGGACGCGGACATTTTTTAACATCATACTTCCGATTTCAAAACCAGGGCTGGCAACCGTAGCAACGTTCGCATTCATGAATTGCTGGAATGATTTCCTCCTTGCATTGATAATCACAGTCAGTCCAGCCCTGAGATCTTTAAATGTGGCTTGCTATAACCTAAGGGCCCAATATCTCCAGAGATATGGCCTGATCGCCGCCGGAATCGTCATCTTGATAATACCGGTGATCATTATGTATGTGCTCTTTCAGGAGCAGGTGATAAAAGGGCTTACTGCCGGAGCCATCAAAGGTTGATTCCCCTTGCCGTATTTGGTATGATATAAAAATAGATAGAGAGTTAACGATATGTATGGCAAACAGCCTGATCTGGCAAACAATAAGATCAAATTGATTATTGCGGATGACGAAGAGAATATCCGATATCTGATAAGAAATATGATACCATATGATGATTTAGGTATGTCCATAGTCGGTGAAGCATCAGACGGAGAGGAATGTATCAAAATATGCAGAAGGCTCAATCCTGATATAGTTTTGGCAGACATAAGGATGCCATTGCTAAGCGGTCTTGATATGCTGGAAATAATAAAACAGGAGTCTCCGGACACTGTTGTTATCATCATCAGCGGCTACAATGATTTTCAGTATGCGCAAAAGGCACTTGAATACGAGGCGTTCGGCTATATACTAAAACCAATAGACGAAGATGAATTATTAAGGATACTTGATAAGGCAATAGCCAGGATACTTCGGATCAGAAAAATGAAGAACAATAGCAGAAACGTCAGACAGGAATTAAGCAAGCTTCAGACTTTGATTTCCATGCAAAAGGAAATGACATCACCGGCGGATGGCGGCATCAGTCCTTCGATCGGATATAAACCGGGCAGCGTCGGCGGTATAATAGATAGGGCTCTTTCATATATCCATGATAATTACAATAATGACTTGACGCTTGAAAGTGTTGCTGATAAGATTTTTGTTAACGCTACATATTTGTGTGAGTTATTCAGGAAGGAAACAGGAAAAAAGTTTGTTGATTATATTACGGAGATGAGAATCGAAAGGACCAAGCCCCTGTTAAGGATGCCGGGATTGAAGATAAGGGAGATAGCTGACATGGTCGGCTTCAATGATGTAAGCTACTTCATAAAGACGTTCAAAAAGTATACCGGCGTCACTCCCAATGGGTATCGGAACAACCGCAATTTATATTAAAAGGAGCAAGTATAAATGGGTACATCTTTCAGGGATTCACTTGTTGAATCGCTAATGTCATTAAGCGCTGAAAACAAATCTATGGCAGTGCTGACTCCGGATCTTGCCAAATCGCTTCGTATCAATGAATTCAAGCAAAAGCGATCAGACAGGTTTATTACGACCGGAGTAAGCGAAGCCGATTGTCTATCTATGGCCGCAGGCCTCGCAGCAGTCGGGATGGCGCCTGTTGTGACTGCGTTTGCAATGTTTGCGGTTGTGAAGCCTTTTGAACAAATCAGAAATGCCATCGCGTATCCGGCTCTTAATGTGAAAATAATTGCCACACACGGCGGCATCGGCGTCGGAAGGGACGGCGCCACGCACCAGGCTATCGAAGATATCGCAATAATGCGGACGTTACCAAATTTCACAGTGATCGTTCCTGCGGACACAAGCGAGGCAAAAGCCGCCATAAGGACTGCCTTCTATCACAAGGGCCCGGTCTATATCAGGCTCGGCAGGGATGAAGCGCCGGTAGTGTATAGTGAGAACAAAGAGTATGTGATTGGAAAATCCGATATATTGCAGGAAGGCAGTGATGTTGCTATCATCGCCTGCGGATTATTGACCGGAGAATCGTTGCTTGCGGCAAAGATGCTGGCAGGTGAGGGAATCAGTGCGCGAGTGATCAATATGTCCTCGATCAAGCCTTTGGACGAAGACGCCGTAATAAAGGCCGCGTCTGAAACAGGCGCGATCGTTACTGCTGAAGACCACCAGAAGATCGGAGGACTTGGCGGCGCCGTCGCAGAAACTATCGTACGCAGACGCCCTGTTCCGATGGAACAGATCGGGATCGACGATGTATTCGGCGAATCAGGTTCAAAAGAGGAACTCTATTTTAAATACCATCTTGATGCCCGGAGTATCGCAGATGCCGCAAAAAGGGCTATTGCGCGAAAGAAATCCAGGTAATATCGGAGGAATAAAGGAATATATGACTACGAACGAGTTGTTTACAGATCAGGAATACTTGAAGCAAAAAGCAAAACAATTGCGCCAGGACATCGTGAGTATGATTTACGGAATAAAGTCAGGCCATCCCGGCGGTTCGCTTTCATCTGTCGAGATTTTGACCGCCTTATATTATTGTAAAATGAGGATAGATCCCGGCAATCCGCAATGGGAGGACAGGGATCGCTTCATATTATCAAAAGGGCATTGTGCTCCCGTACTGTACGCCGTATTATCAGACCGCGGTTATTTTGACCGCGGAAGGCTCTTTGATTCATTCAGAACGATCGACGGCATGCTTCAGGGGCATCCTGATATGAAGAAGACGCCCGGTGTCGACATGACCACCGGTTCGCTCGGCATAGGGCTTTCAGCCGCATGCGGCATGGCTTTGGGTGCAAGGATGATGGCGAAGGATTTCCGTGTATACGCCGTTGTCGGCGATGGAGAACTGAATGAAGGACAGATCTGGGAGGCCGCAAAAACCGCTGCGCATTATAAACTGGATAATCTTACATGCTTTGTCGATTCAAATGGGTATCAGAACGACGGTCCTACGGTTAAAGAAATGAACATGGAGCCCATCGATGAAAAATGGCGCGCTTTCGGATGGAACACATTAAATGCCGACGGGCATGACATTAAAGAGATATTGGAATCTATTGACAGCGCCATTGCATTCAAAGGCAAACCGACCGTGATAATTTGCAGGACTGTGAAATGCAGAGGCGTTTCGTATATGGAGGAGGATAAAGTAAAATACCATGGGACGTCTCCGAATGAGGAGCAATATAAAAAGGCAATGGAAGAATTAAAGTGACAATGAAGAAGTAAGTGATAAAAAGGATGGTATTATGGCGGGAAAACATATCCTTGGTATTGATATCGGAACATCCGGATGCAAATCGCTGCTTGTGGACGAAAACGGCACAGTAATCGCATCCGCTTATGCTTCCTATAGTGTTTCCACACCCAGGCCGGGATGGACCGAACAGGATCCGCGGGACTGGTGGGAAGCGGTTGTTGTTACTGTCAACAATCTTCTTGCTGAAATACGACCACGCCCTGAGATATCTTGTATCGGTTTGTGCGGACAAATGCACGGAATGGTGATGTTAGACAAGGAAGCGAACCTGGTTTATCCATGTATATTATGGTCGGATCAGAGGACGGCAAAGCAATGCGAGGAGATATGCGAGAAGGCGGGAGGACTCGAAGGGCTTCTTAAACTGACGAACAACAGGATGTTGACAGGTTATACCGGAGGCAAGATATTATGGATGAGGGAAAATGAACCGTCATTATACGCAAAAGCTGCGAAGATCCTCAATCCGAAGGATTATATCCGGTATAGGATGACGGGTGATTATGCGACCGATGTCTCGGATGCATCGGGGACGGGGCTGTTTAATGTAAAGGATAGAAAATGGTCATACAAGCTACTTGACACCCTTGATATTCCGCACGATATGTTATCCGGATGCTTCGAATCAACTGAATTGACCGGGTGGCTGTCTGAAAGCGCAGCAAAGCAGCTCGGACTCCGCAAGGGTATTCCGGTGGCCGGCGGCGGCGGCGACGCAGTCATCCAGTCAACAGGTTCGGGCATGGTGAGCCAGGGGATAATAGGTCTGACCGTCGGTACCGGCGGCAATGTTACAGCGGTGCTTGACAGTTATCAGGATAATCCCGATGGAAATCTTCAGGTGTTCTGTAACAATATGCCCGGCAAGTGGCATGTGATGGGGGTCATGATATCGGCCGGCGGCGCCCTCGCATGGCTGAGGGATCTGCTGGGGGATGATGAGAAATCTGTTTCGGGCCGTTTGGGAGAAAGTATCTATTCGATTTTCGATAAAGAAGCATCTACTGTCAATCATGGTTCGGACGGCTTGCTTTTCCTTCCGTACCTTAACGGCGAGCGTTGCCCCCATGCCGACGCCAACGCGCGCGGCGCGTTCATCGGCCTTAACCTTATGCACCGCAAGCCGCATATGATCAGGAGCGTTCTTGAAGGTGTGACGTTTGGATTAAAAGATATCATGGGATTATTCAAGGAAATGGGTATTTCCCCAATACGGATGCTATCTACCGGCGGCGGAGCGAACAGCGATCTTTGGCGTCAGATACAGGCGGATGTCTTCGAATCGGACGTATATACGGTAAACACATCGGTATACGGCGGCGCTTATGGAGCGGCTCTTGTCGCAGGAGCGGCGGTCGGGATATGGACGTCATTGGAGGAAGCTGCAGGATTATTGCAGACGATGACTGTCAATTCCCCTTCGAGAATGGGATCAGCAATATATGAAGAGCTTTTTCCCATATACAGGGATTTATATTGGCACTTGAAGGACACTTTTAAAAAGTTATCAGGGAGGTGCAACAAATGACATTTCCGTTGAAAAGGAGTGAAAACCGGCATTACTTTGTCGACAGCAGCAATACGCCTTTTTTTTATAATGCGGACACCTGCTGGAAGCTTTTCTGGGAATTCACCACGGAAGACGCTGTCCATTATCTTGAGGACAGGAAGCAAAACGGGTTTACTGTAATTCAGGTACAGCTCCTGCCATATAGGGCTTACCAGTGCAACAGGTTCGGAGACGGGCCGTTTACTGTACGCGGAGATATGACACAGCCGAACGAGGCATATTTCAAACATGTGGATTTTATTCTGGAAAAGGCCTCGCAGCTTGGGCTCGGGATGCTCATAGCGCCTGTATGGCTAAGCAAATGGGAGCAGGAATGGTATAAGCTGTTCAATACGTCAAATGCTGAATTTTATGGCAGATATCTAGCACGGCGGTATAAAAAATTCGATAATGTCATCGGGTGGATCCACGGAGGTGACGACGATGCGGTCGAGCTGCATGAAGCCATACGGATATGCGGCCGGGTGATGAATGAAGAGGCTCCGCGTCAATTCAACACATTCCACGGATTGGTCAAGGGCGGCTGGCAATTCTTCCTTGGTGAGAAATGGTACGATTTATATATGGCCTATGCATACGATTACAAGGATGCAGTGCGGCAATTGACAGATGCTTACCGGTTGAACCCTGTAAATCCGGTTTTCTTAGGCGAAACCCATTACGAGCGCAATTCCGGAATAACCGCCTCTATGCTTCGCAAATACGCATATACCAGCGTCCTGCTCGGTACCGCTGGCCAGACTTACGGACATAGCGATATCTGGATGTCGACATGTTTCTGGAAACAGGCGCTTGAGGCTGAGGCGGGCCTGCAGATGGCCAATTTGAGGCAATTCTTTGAAAATGAAGGTTGGTACAGGCTCATACCTGATTTTGACGGCCGGCTTGTGAACAAAATCATCGATGAAGACGGAACGGATCTGCCGGCGGCAATGTCGTCGGACGGGAGCGCCGCGGTCGTTTATATCCCGAAGCGCTTGTCGTTCACAGTCGATACCTCTCTGTTATATAAAGATATAAAAGCATATTGGTTTGATCCGACAAGTTGCGTTTATCATAATTGCATTTCAGACCGGCAGCCCATAACGACTCCCGGATATAATATGGGCGGCGACGCAGATTGGCTGTTGTTATTTAAAATATAAAGGGGTGTCTTAAAAATGATAATCGATTCACATGCGCATGTAGGACCAAAAATCCAGGATCCGCTGCTTCGCAGTAAAATGGCGAGCAATCCTGAGGGGACGGCGGAACACTATATTGCCGCGATGGATAAAGCCGGAGTACATATGGGCGTCACTTTCGGTTTTCTTGATGTCGACAGCAAATATCAGGCGGAGATCCAGAAGAGATATCCCGACCGCATCATCAGCTGCGCTTGGATAAATCCGCGTAAAGCGGATGCGGCGGATGAATTCAAAATGAGCGTCGAAGAATGGGGCATCAGGGGACTTAAACTCCATGGCTGGTGGCATCAGTTTTCCAATGCGGACCACACACTGCTGGATCCGTTAATGGTCGTGTGTGATAAGTATAAGCTGCCGGTCATTATGCACGGAATGGGTGACAACTGCTTTACAACACCCCTTCAGCTTGAAGAGATGGCGCGTTCATATCCGGAAGTACCGTTCGTGATGGGTCATGGCGGCAATATATGGCTGGCCGATGAAGCTATCCTTGTCGCGGGGAGGAACAAGAACGTATATATGGATACCGCGGCCATGGAGGGATATTCTATTGCAAAGGCCGTCGAGGTGCTCGGAGCGGATAAGATGCTTATGGGCAGCGATTGGCCGTGGAATTTCCTGCCCGGGGTTATGGGCTGGGTACAGGCCGCTGTCTCCGATGCGAAAGACAGGGAATGGGTAATGGGACGCACGGCTGCGAAGCTTTTTGGAATAGAGTGGTCCAAGAGGAGCTAGCTTTTGGCCTTTGATGAAAAGATCACAGAGAAGATATAGCCGAACAGGATCGCGGCGGATATGCCGGCTGCCGTCGCTTTGAGGCCGCCGGTAAAAGCTCCGAGCATACCATGTGCGTCGACGTCCTTGAAAGCACCGCGCGCGAGGCTGTAACCGAAGCCGGTCAGCGGCACCGTAGCGCCTGCTCCTCCGATTTCGACGATTTTATCATATATGCCTATAGCGGTGAGCACTACGCCTGCAGTCACGTAAAGAACCAATATCCTTGCCGGCGTGAGTTTTGTCTTATCGATGAGCAATTGCCCTATGGCGCATAAAATCCCGCCTACGATGAACGCGCTTACGAATGGCAGCAATATTTTATCCATTATTATCCACCTGCTTCTCTATCGCCACGGCATGGGCAATGCCCGGTATGGTTTCGCCTTGCTGGGAGCTCGTGGTGCTGAGCAGTGCTCCTGTTGAGACGAACAGCACTTTGCGTAAGCTGCCCGCGGCCAGTTCATGGTTGATATAACCGGCCAGCACGGTTGCCGAGCAGCCGCACCCGCTTCCGCCCGAATGTACGTCCTGCTTCCTGCAGTCAAAGATCATAAGGCCGCAGTCCCGGTGTTTTTGATCGACCGGATATCCTTCTTCCGACATCATCTCTTGAAATATCCTGCTTCCGACCAATCCGAGGTCGCCCGTGACGATCATGTCGTAATATTCGGCGTTGCGCCCCGTATCACGAAGGTGGTTCACTATCGTATCGGCTGCCGCCGGCGCCATTGCGGCCCCCATATTGTTCACGTCGCTGATCCCCATATCGACTATCCTGCCGACCGTCACATGCGTTATATAAGGGCCTTCGCCGCCGCTTGCAAGGAGCACCGCCCCTGCCCCTGTGACGGTCCATTGTGCTGAAAGAGGTCTTTGGGTACCAAGCTCCAGCGGGAATCTGAATTGTTTTTCAGCCGAGCAGAAGTGGCTTGAAGTCATACATACCACGTTGTCTGCGAACCCGCCATCTACGACCATAGAGCCTATACTGAGCGATTCGGCCATTGTGGAGCATGCGCCGTATACCCCGAGAAACGGTATGTCGGATTTCCTCAGTCCGAAGCTCGATGAAATGCATTGGTTCAGCAAATCGCCCGAAATGATGTATTGGATATCGGCAGTTGAAATGCCTGCGTTGGTCAACAACTTGGAAAGCGTCTCGCTTATGAGCTTTGACTCGGCCTTTTCCCAGCTTTTTTCTCCCCACAGTTCATCATCGATCACCTGATCGAAATATTGGCGCAGCGGTCCCTGCGCCTCCTTGGGGCCCGCTATGGAGCTTGTGGCCGCGATAGAAGGCGGGGCAGCCAATTTGACCGTATATAATCCTGTTCGCTTACCTGCCATCGGTACCTCTTTCTCTTTCTCTTTCTCTTTCTCTTTC
>CAYWGM010000001.1:39388-42621 GCA_964457875.1 uncultured Eubacteriales bacterium
CTCTTTCTCTTTCTCTTTCTCTTTCTCTTTCGAGTTTATCGGATTATCTGTTTGACGATGAAATAAATCAGCCCCGCGGCGATAGACGCCGACACGCCGTAAACTATCACCGGTCCGGCAAAAGTGAACATCTTGGCGCCCACTCCCATGACATAACCCTCTTTTTTAAATTCCATGGCAGGCGATACAATCGAATTTGCGAAACCTGTGATGGGCACAATCGAGCCTGCCCCGGCATAATGGCCGATATTGTCATACACATTGATCCCGGTCAGGAATGCCCCTGTGAAAATAAGGATGATGGAAGTCGTGCTCGCCGATTCATCGGTCCCAAGTCCGGCGCTCTTCAGAAGCATTGAGATAAGCTGCCCTATGACGCAGATCAGGCCGCCTATAAGAAAGGCCCTCGACATGTTGAGCAGCAGATTGGAGTGCGGCGATTTATTTTCGGCATAATCCCTGTATTCTGACGGTGATTTGTTTGATATCATCGTTATTGCAGCATCCTTCCGATTATGAATACGCCCCTCGAAGGTATCTTCCCCATATTCTGCCTGGTTATGAAGAATAATACCGTCAACCCGGCCACCAGAAGCCCTATCAGTACGAACAGAAGTTTTCGCCTGCCCATTATTTGAAGGATGAATTGCATCTCCGTGCGCTCCTTTTATAGTGTATTTATAGTGTATTTGCTACATCTATTATTTCTAAAATCGTACAAATTATTATTTTTTTGAAAGTGTACAAACAGTACGGCATATGATAAAATATAGCAGAAGATTTCGCGACGCAGGGTCAGCAGACTCTTTCCAAAAGATAAAATAAGATAAAACAAAATTATTATTCTATATTTGTTTTTAAGGGAGTACATGATGTTGACTGAGTCAATCAATCTTTCGATGGTCATACCGGCAAGTCCTGAGCAGATATACCAGGCATGGATGACAAGCACGAACCACAGCAGTTTTGGAGGCGTCTTTGTTGCAGAAAGCGGATATACGAGCGGGCGTACGCTTGAACTGGAACCTTACAGGCGCATAGTCCAGGCATGGAGACCGCAGGAGCCTTCATCCAGAAATGCTGATACCAGACTCGAGATAATGTTAGATGAAGTTGCGGATGGCACCAGGGTGACCCTCAGACAGACCGGTATACCAAAAGGGCAGGGGAAAGGGTACAGACAGAGCTGGATCGACTATTGTCTGGAGCCGTTGAAGACCTATTTCACTGCGTCCGATATGAGGGCAAAAAGCAGCAAGCTCCATCTGGCAGGGGTTGCACGCTGATAAATATACAAAGGAGGAATAGCTGTGGAAGGGATGATCAGGCTTTCCGCTACCGTTGTTTCGCGCACCGGTATGCTGTATGCCCGTAATGAAGACAGTTATTATCTTTGCGGACAATTTACCGGTGAACATGATGTTGAAAGTATCCAATCCTCATTTCAAGGCATATCAGACCAATTTGTCTTCGCTGTCAGCAGCGGGATGGACATCAGATCAGCCGACAGGATGTCATCCGTCAATTTCTGTGAGGAAATCGGCAGGATAGACCAAAACATTAAAACGGATAACTACGATATAAGGAGAAAATTCCAACTCCTGTGTGAATCGGCTTTAGGTCTCGGCAGTATCGTACGCAATATCCGCTCATCTTCCGATACTCCGGATAATATACGTAATGCGGTCATTGCAGGACTGCTCATGTCTGAAGGCAAATTAATGGCCTTTGCCACCGGTGGAATAAGGATATCGTTGGTGCGTGACAATCAGGTGAAGCTTTTGACGCCTGACCCGGACATGTATGAGGAGGATCAGGATGTTGGCGCCCCCGGATTGCGGCGGTCTGATGTGTTCACCGTCAGGGAAGGGGACATGTACGTCCTCTGTACCGGCGGAGCGGCTGAAGCCGTTGATGCCGGAACCATACGAAGCCTTACGATAAAAAACCCGAGTACGGACATAGTTGCCAACAGCATTGTGGATGCGGCCAAGAGAATCAATTCCAACGATAACATCACCGCGATGGTTATCAGGATCGGAAAAGCTGCCGGCGATACTTATGCTGCTTATGCTACTGATGCCACTGATGATGAAGATGACGAGGCCGATGAGGACAATGAGGACAATGAGGACAATGAACTTGAGATACCGCTGCGGAGGAATATTCATACAAGAAGCCGTAGGGATTATGCCGACGATGACCGCATTGATGAGGATGAGGACGGATACATGAGCGGCGGCAGCCCTTTCAGGAGATTTATGACTACGGCCCTTATCTGCATTGCCATTGCCGCGCTTATTTTTGCCGCATACAAGCTGTGGGTCGGAAGCAGCAACGATATTTCCGATATAGGCGTTGTGGTGCCCGCCTCGACTGCGGATGGCGAATCGACTTCAGAATCGACTTCCGAATCGACTTCAGATACGGGCGTCTCAGATCCGGATGATGGTGATGATGGCGATATCGCTGCCTCTCCGTCGCCCGATGCTCCTAAGCCGACGCCTTCGGTGAAAACGACTAATTATACCGTAAAGACCGGCGATACGCTGATGAAGATCGCTGAGCAGTTCTATGGCGATCCTTCCAAGTATACATTAATAATGAAAGCAAATAATATCAGCGACGCCAACCATATTGTCGTAGGGCAGATTCTTAAAATACCCGAAAAATAAATTAATTATGCTAATTTTAAGGGTTTGGTATATAATATAAAGGTCAAAGATAGTCAAGGTCAATAAGTGGGTATAGTATTATCAGTATGATTAATATAAAAAATGATAGGCATATACTGATAAAATGATTGAGAGGAAACCTGAATGAAGTATAAAGACTATTATGAGATAATGGGAGTCGCAAAAGAAGCGTCTTCGGATGAGATAAAGAAGGCTTACCGCAAATTGGCCAAGAAATACCATCCTGACGCCAATCCCGGGGATAAGGCGGCTGAGGAGAAGTTCAAGGAGGTCAATGAGGCTTATGAAGTCTTAGGCGACGCCGAAAAGCGGAAGAGGTACGATACGATAGGTTCAGGATTCGATTTTCAGAACGGATATGACTTCGATCCCTCCCAATACGGTTATGGAAACAACTACGGCAATAATGTGAGATATGAGTACCATAATGTCAATGCAAATGATTTCAGCGACTTCTTCAACCACTTCTTCGGGGGAGCATCGTCGTTCAACTTCGGAGATATATTCGGACGCGCCGGAGGCGCGTCGGGCGCGTCG
>CAYWGM010000001.1:42721-45313 GCA_964457875.1 uncultured Eubacteriales bacterium
CGTCGGGCGCGTCGTGGAGACAGCCGGGCTTTTCCCAGGGTTATCAGGCTGCGAGGGGCGGCGATGCCGAAGCCGAGATAGAGATCACTCCGGAAGAGGGATTAAAAGGGGTCGAGAAGGTGATTGGCCTCCAATCGGCCGGACATAACAGAACCATAAGCTTCCGAATTCCCGCGGGGATTCGCGAAGGCGGCAAAATAAAACTCGCAGGACAGGGCAACCCCGGATTCAACGGAGCGCCCGGCGGAGACCTTTTTTTGAAGGTGAAATTCGCTCAGGGCGGCAGATTCAACATCGAGGACAATAACCTTTCGGCTTCGCTTGACCTAACGCCATGGGAGGCTGCGCTCGGAGCCGAGATACCTTTCGAGACCATAGACGGCGGGATCCTGGTCAAGATCCCGCCCGGCGTGCAGACCGGCAGCAAAATCAGGGTCGCAGGCAAAGGCTACGGGGACAGGAAAGGCAAACGGGGCGACTTATATATTAAAGTAAGGATCATGAATCCACCGTCCCTTTCGAAAGAAGAACGCCAATTGTATGAAAAGCTGAAATCGGTATCAGGCTTCAAGCCTGCAAGGTAAGGCAAGGCAAGAAGAGATAAAAGGAGTGATTACAAATGGATATGGACAGGTTGACTGAAAAAGCCCAGCAGGCTTTATCGGTTTCACAGGAAATAGCGTTGAGGTCAGGCCAGCAGCAGGTCGACGGGGAGCATCTGCACCTGGCTTTGATGACGCAGGAAGAAGGCCTGATACCAAGGCTGATAAGTTTTATGGGTGAAAATCCGGAAATCATCACAAATGACGTCCGGCACGAAGTCGAAAAGATACCGGGGGTATATGGCAATTCGGCCTCGATGTACGTGACCAGGAGGTTCAACGAAATACTGCTGCATGCCGAGGATGAGGCCAAAAAGTTCAAAGACGAGTTTACCAGCGTGGAACATATATACCTTTCACTTTTAAGGGAAAGAAACACCCCTTCGGAGGCGATCTTCAAGCGGTACGGCATCACGCGCGAGAAGTTCCTGGCGGCGTTGGGCAAGGTCAGGAGCAATCAGCGGATAACGTCGAAGAATCCGGAAGAGACATACGAAGCGCTTGCCAAATTCGGCAGGGACCTCGTCGAGCTTGCCCGCAAAGGCAAACTTGACCCCGTCATCGGGAGGGATTCCGAGATAAGGCGCGTCATCAGGATACTGTCAAGAAGGACCAAGAACAACCCCGTGCTCATAGGCGAACCGGGCGTCGGTAAAACGGCCGTCGTCGAAGGCCTGGCGCAGCGCATACTCAAGGGAGACGTGCCCGAAGGGCTGAAGGATAAAACCGTATATGCCCTTGATATGGGTTCGCTGATCGCCGGCGCGAAGTACAGAGGGGAGTTTGAGGAGCGGCTCAAGGCCGTCCTCAATGAGATCGAAAAATCGCAGGGAAAGATATTGCTGTTTATAGATGAATTGCACAATATCGTGGGTGCCGGCAAGGCGGAAGGCGCCATGGACGCCGGCAACATACTGAAGCCCATGCTTGCGCGCGGCGAGCTCCATTGCATCGGCGCGACGACGCTGGATGAATACAGGAAGTACATCGAGAAGGACGCGGCGCTCGAACGCAGGTTCCAGCCGGTGATGATAGAGCAGCCGACCGTTGAGGATACCATCTCCATTTTGAGGGGCCTCAAGGAGCGCTTCGAGATACACCACGGCGTCAGGATCACGGATAACGCCCTGATCGCGTCCGCCGTGCTTTCCAACAGGTATATAACCGACAGGTTCCTTCCCGACAAGGCCATCGACCTGATGGACGAGGCCGCCTCCATGATCAGGACCGAGATAGACAGCATGCCGTCCGAGCTTGATGAGATCAGCAGAAGGATACTTCAGCTCGAGATAGAGCGGCAGGCGCTGAAGAAGGAAGACGACAGGCACTCGATCGAGCGTCTGGGGCTGCTCGAGAAGGAGATATCCGACCTCAAGGCCAAGGCCGATACGATGAAGGTACAATGGGAACTTGAAAAGGAAGACATCGCCAAGGCAAAGCAGGCCAGGGAGCAGATCGAGGAAGTCAAGCGGCAGATCGAGGAGGCCGAGCGCAAATATGACCTCAACGAGCTGGCCAGGCTGAAGCACGGCAAGCTGCCCGAACTCCAGAAGCTGGTCGAAGAGCAGAAGATCAAGCAGCACGCGTCTGATGAGGGCAGGCTTTTGAAGGAAGAGGTCACTGAGGAGGAAATAGCCGAGATCGTGTCCAAATGGACCGGCATACCCGTCACCCGCCTTGTCGAGAACGAGAGGGAGAAGCTTCTCAACCTGGAAGAGTTGCTGCATAAGCGTGTGATCGGCCAGGACGAAGCCGTTTCGGCGGTCTCGGACGCCGTGCTGAGGGCGCGGTCGGGCTTGAAAGACCCCGGTAAACCCATCGGGTCGTTCATTTTCCTCGGGCCGACGGGCGTAGGCAAGACCGAGCTTGCGAAGGCATTATCCGAGGCATTGTTCGACAGCGAAGAAAACATGGTACGGATTGATATGAGCGAATACCAGGAAAAGCACACGGTGGCAAGGCTCATAGGCGCGCCTCCGGGATATGTCGG
>CAYWGM010000001.1:45413-50398 GCA_964457875.1 uncultured Eubacteriales bacterium
GATGCCGGTTCCGACGGTATAGATGGCCTTGTTATAAAGGCAGCCGGCGGATGATACCCCTTCCTTTAGGGATATGATTAAAGCTGTTGGTGCGGAAGTAGGTACGGAAGTCAGTGCGGAAGTAAGGCTCACGCAAGAGAAACTGAACGACCTGACAGAGTTTTACAGTACAGCGTGATAAAGCCAGGCGGACAGTGACCGTAACAAAGCTTTCAAAGTAAAAGGAGGAAAATCATGCTACTTAATAATAATGAATACTTTGAAATTTGCTTAGATATAAAAAATCAAATACGCTCTGCACAGCATCGGGCAGTGATTGGAGTCAATTGCGAGCTTATAATGCTCTACTGGAATATTGGTAATGCTATCAACGCAAACTCAGAATGGGGCAATAAATTCATTGAAAATCTTGCTCGCGATATCAAACTTGATTTCCCTGACATGACAGGTTTTTCTGTACGTAATTTAAAATACATGGCCAAATTCTCAAGCCTTTATTCGGATATCAAATTTGTGCAGACGGTGTCTGCACAATTAAGCTGGTCGCATAATGTAGCTCTTCTTGATAAAGTAAAAGACAATGATCAAAGATGTTGGTATGCGAAAAAGACAATTGAAAACGGTTGGTCAATCAATGTTATGGTACATCAAATAGAATCGATGCTTTATAAACGTCAGGTACTTGCAGAGAAAACAACCAATTTTGAAACTCGCCTTCCGAGTCCGCAAAGCGAATTGGCTCATCAAACATTAAAAGATCCATATATATTTGATTTTGTAGAACTACGTGAAAATGCAATAGAAAGAAACGTCGAAGAACAGCTTGTAAAGAACGTCACACAGCTGTTGCTTGAACTCGGAACCGGTTTTGCCTTTATTGGCAATCAATATCATATGGAGATTGGCGGTGAGGACTACTACCTTGACCTGTTGTTTTACAATCTGAAGCTCCGCTGCTATGTGGTTATCGAGCTGAAAACGGGCGACTTTAAGCCCGAATTTGCCGGGAAACTGAATTTCTATCTTTCTGCTATAGATTCTGAACTGAAGAAAGAACAGGATAACCCTTCCATCGGTATCTTGCTGTGCAAACATAGGAACAAATTGATTGCAGAATATTCTCTGCGGGATATGACAAAACCCATTGGCGTTAGCGAATATCAGATTACAAGCCTTTTGCCGAATGAGTTCAAAGATGCCTTGCCTTCTGCAGAGGATATTGAAAAGAGAGTTATGTCTTTGGAAAATGAGGGTTGCCTGCCTTTGTTGTTGTAAATTGCATATGAGTATTGATATAATATGTTTAAATTTAACAGAACGGGCGGCGTTTTCCCATATACGCTTACCAAGTTTTAAATGAAGGCGCAAGATGATTTTTGGATGAAAGATGGTGCTTCACAATGACCGAACTGCAAAAAGTGAGCGAGGAAATCATGCGTTTTATGCGCGGGAAGTATGCTCTCGATGAGGTGCCCGGCAAATACTACGAAATAGATTGCTTGAAGTTCCGTCAGGGAAAGAAAACCATCCTGTCTATCAATATACACGAAGACCGTTATGATTTCCAAGTGATATTCGGCAAAGCCGAGCGTGAGAAATTCGAGGCTCGTCGCGGCGAGTTTCCGCAGAAGATACAGGACATCTATGACAACAGCAAGACCTATCACGACGGCAAGTGGATGTTAATTCCCGTGGCAGATTTGGAAACCTTGGAAGCGGTCAAGCGGCTGATATTGATCAAGAAAAAACCCAACCGCAAGCCGTTTCCAAAAGAACAGGCTGTTTACGGCGGCTGCGGCCACCGCTGCGACCTGTGCGTTCACTATACAGGTGAAACAATCAGTGATGAGTTCCGCAAGGAGTTGCAGGAACGGGTCAGACGCGTATATGGCGTGAGTCCTGATGAGGAATTCCCGCCCTGCGACGGCTGTCGTAATGGAGGTATAGGTGCCAAATTTGATTGTTATCAGATAAAATGTGCGAAAGACAAAGGTGCGGCGCGGTGTATGGATTGCGCCGAGTATGACTGCGGTAAAGCGACAGCTGGATGGAAACCGGCTATTGAGGCGCGGAGCATACTTGCCGACGATGTAACCTGGGCGATTCTGCCGTATGTTGCAAGGCAATATGGTAATTGAGCGCAAGTGAAGGCTGGCGTGGCGTGCCTTTACCCTGGTTCAACATCGCTTTGCGGCGCCGACTTTTTTATGACAGGCTTTTTCCAGCGGCCTGAAAAGTAGTAGGCGAGGCTTATGCACATGATGACAAAATAGCTTGCCACGATGGCGACCCAGATGCCTTTTATCCCGATCCCGGTCTTTGACAGTATGGCAGATAGCGGGACGCGGACCGCCCATAATCCCAGCAATGAAAAGATCATCGTGATGAAGGTATGCCCGGAACCATTGATTATTCCGTTAGTCGCGAACATTATCGCAAAGAATATGTACGTGCCCCCGACGATCTGGAGGTAACCGATCCCGATATCCAGCACAGGCTGCTCATGCACGAACATCGAAAGCAGGACCCGCGGGAAGAGGACAGCTATTGCCGATATCGTGAGCGTTATTGCCGTCGTCATTATGATGCTCCACTTGAATATCTCTTTGACCCTTTCCGGTTTTTTCGCGCCGAGGTTCTGCCCTGTAAGCGCGGATGAAGCCATGCTTATGGATAGCGCTGGCATGAAGGCGACGGCGTCTATCCTGCCTGCGGCCCCGAACGCATCTAGTGCGTGAGCCCCGAATGCGTTGACGAAGGACGTTATAAAGGCGCTGCCGATAGAGACCAGCGATTGCTGGATTATCGACGGGAATCCGATTTTAAAGGTGAGTGCGGTCAGACCGGCATCAAGTATGAATTTCTTCGGATTGATCGATATAATCGGATTTTTGCGGTTCAGGTAGATGATTGCGATGGTCAATGCGATAGACTGCGCGATGACTGACGCGTATGCCGCTCCGTTGAGCCCGAGTTCGGGGAAAGGCCCGATGCCGATGATCAGCAGCGGATCGAGTATTGCATTGATACTTACGCCTATAGCCATGAATATCAATGGGGTTCTGGTGTCTCCTATGCCTCTGAGGATGGATGCTATCAGAAATGTGAAGTACACGAAGATAAAACCGGCAAGCGTGATCTTGAGATAACCCGACGCCAATGAGAATATCTCTTCCGGCGTACCCATGAGCCTCAGCAGGATATCGGCGGTCAATACGCCCGTGATGGTAAGCACTACTCCGAGGATGGCGGTTATGCTGAAGGAATTGTTGACGATCCTTTCAACGGATTTGTAATCCTTGGCGCCGTAATACTGCGAGACCAATATCGTCGTCGCCATCGTCGCGCCCGCGGAGACCGCTATAAGTATGAAGATGATGGGGAAGCTGACGGCGGTAGCGCCGACCGCATTCGAACCGACGGTGTTGCCCACCCATATGGTGTTGACAATGCTGTAGCCTGTCTGCAGCAAGTTGCCGATGAGCATCGGTATCGAAAAATTCAATAGATGCCCGGGAATGCTTCCGACCGTCATATCACGGCCGAAATTACTATTTTGCTTCATATCTTCATCTGCACCTGTATTTACACCTGTATCTACGTCCGTTAGAATTTGACCTGCGGCGTCTGCTGTTCGCTCTCGTCAACGCGGAAGTACGGTTCTTCCCTGAATCCTGCCATACTTGCTAAAAGATTGGTCGGAAACATCATGACCGAGTTGTTATAGTCCATGACCACATCGTTATAGAATTGTCTGGCAAAACTGATTTTATCTTCGGTCTTGGACAATTCCGCCTGCATCTCAAGGAAATTGACATTTGCCTTGAGATCGGGGTATGCCTCGGCCACTGCGAAAAGCCTTCCGAGGGCTTGCGTCAGTTCGCCGTTGGCCTGCATCATGTCGCCTGGCGTTTTAGCGCTGAGATATTTCGTCCTGGCGGTGGTCACTTCGTCGAATGTGCTGCGTTCGTGTGCAGCATATCCTTTCACGGTCTCCATGAGATTAGGTATCAGGTCGAATCTCCTTTTAAGCTGGACATCGATCTGGCTCCACGAGTTCCTGACCCTGTTGCGTTTGCCAACCAGCGAATTATACAGCAATATCGCGAGGATGACGAGTACTCCCAATACGATTAATACTATTTCCATTTATAAGCACCTCCATTTTTAATAATTTCGTGCAAAATAATTTGGCGTAAAATTATTGCTAAAAAGCCCCGCCGCCGCCGCCACCGCCGCCGCCGCCGGAACTGCCCCCGCTGAATCCGCCGCCGCCCCCGGTGCCCGAAGATTTGGAAGAGCTCGCTATCTGCGTGGCTGTGATGACGGCGCTTTCAACCGACCTCACGGTATTGTCCATCATCTGGTTCAGGCCTGCGAAATGTCCGTACATACCGCCGTATAGGAATGTAAGGCCTGTCTGGTTGAGGTCTTCATCCCTGAATACCAGAGGCAGCTGTCTGATTACTTCGTGCGCGACCCCCAGCGATATGGCGTATACGAGATAATGCTCCCATATTATGATTGAAGGTATCCCGGCCCTTTCAAGGTTGCTGAAATCGGCAAGGAACCGCTTGAAGGCATGCCACATGGCATGCTGTTCGTTGCCGTATTTCGACCTTCTGTTTATCCTGATCGAAAAAATGAGCAGTATGATGCCCTGGATTATAGCTACTGCGGCGATTGCCGTGTACATCAGTGTAACGAGCAGCAGTCCCCCGATGAACCATGCCGTACCGAGAAGCGAACCGGCAACCTTCCCTTTTTTGCTGGCGGGGTCGAAGAACCCCAATCTTTTGGCGTCGTTGCGTACGCTCCTCACCCATGCGTCATAATTGGATTTGAACAGCAGAGCGTTGCTCCTGCTGTAACGGGCGTAGTCCTTGATCTCTTCGAGCGACACCGATTGGCCGTTCCCGATCCTTCCCAAAAACCATGCCGTGAGGTACAATTCATGCGATTTCATCTCGTCCGCCGGCGGCTGG
>CAYWGM010000001.1:50498-56864 GCA_964457875.1 uncultured Eubacteriales bacterium
GGCCGGTCTGGTCGGGCTGGCCGTTTCTCGATATTATATATTCAATTACTTCCTTGCCCCCGAAAAGGCCTTTCTTGTATGTTTTTTGGGTCGTAAGGATCAGGTGCCTCCTTCTTACAAGATCCATCAATGTAGCCATGATATCTCTCGGCGCCACATTGCCGAATGTCATCAGGACGCTCATCTCAGCAGGACTATACGTGCCCGGGAGCTCCCTGTAATATTTGGCTTCGAATCCATGCTTAAGCTCGCGGTCATACTTTAGGTAAATATAGATGATCGCCGGAAGCCAGCCGAAGATAAGCAGTATGGCAATGATCGTACCGATGGCGGCAGCTCTGTCCCGCGCCTCCTGCTGCTTTTTAAGCATATTTGCAGCCTCTTCCCTCTGTTTGTTCGCTTCTTCGGCCAATTTGCCCTCGCTGTCCATTATTCCGGGAAGCGCCTCTTTATCGATCGTGTTGGTCGACTGAGGCAACAGTTGTGCGGGGAAGAGAACCCGCGTCTCAACAAAGATCCTGGCCGGCAGGACAGGCACTTTGAAATCGACGGTACGGGCGTCGGTGATCGTGGACTCGCCAGTGAGCGGGCCGTGCGCGAATACCTTGATTTCGTCCTTGCTTGCGCCTTCGGGTATCGTCACTCTGATATGCACATTTTCAATGTTGACATCCCAGTTCCTGTCGATGATCTTCCTGTTGAATTCCGCCGTGTCGCTGTATTTCGTCGCCGCATCGCCAAGTATGTATTTGTATATGAAGGTCTTTTTCTCGTAATCAGAAGGGGAATAGACCTTGAATTTGGCGATTTGTCCTTCGAGCGACAAATCATATGTGAAAGGCTGCCCACTGCTGTTCAGGCCGTTGTTCTGGCTGCCGTTCAGGCTGCATTCCACAGGCTGGCCGCTTCCGCTTTCGAGGACGAACACCTGCTGGCCTGATATACCCGAGGTTCCGGAGAAATCGACGTCGCGCAGCGCACCATTGAAGCCGCCTTCGAAATCATAAGTGATCCATTCTTCTATAGCGGCCGAACCGTCGGGGAGTATCTCCACCGTAACGTCATAAGTTGTAATGCCGTATGTGTGCGCGGTATCGGCGTATGCCGCCGAACCAGCCGAAAACGCAAATACAATTAGGATAATTAATGTTATCTTTTTAATACGATTAATCAAACAAATCCCTTCCTTTTTAAGCGGTTAGTTGATTATTATTCTATAATAACATAAAAAATGTGCTTGATATAATACTGAATTATATTCTAAGGCAAAGGAAATACTTGCTTATATGAAGTATGTCAAATATTTCATTACTGGGATCATCACCGGTTTTATCAACGGACTCTTCGGTTCGGGCGGCGGTACCATGGTCGTCCCCGCGATGACGCACGTGTTGAAGGTCGACGAGCGGAAGGCGCATGCCACCGCTATCGCCATTATCCTCCCGCTGACCATCCTCAGTACGATAATATACATTTCGAATAATCAGACCGATTGGCCGCTGACTCTTAAAACAATCATCGGCGGTATCGTTGGCGGCTTCGTAGGCGCGAAGCTTCTCAAGACCTTGCCTAAACAGGCCATACGCAGGATTTTCGGATTATTGCTGATAGTAGCCGCGCTCAGGATGCTTTCGGTATGATCGGCGATCCTTTGCTGCAGACTGTCCTGCTTGTGATCGGGGGTATCGTGGCAGGTATCGCGAGCGGTATGGGGATAGGAGGCGGCGCTTTGCTCATACCGTTGGTGATTCTGGTGGCAAAGCCCGGACAGCAGATCGTACAGGCCATCAACCTGATCTTCTTTATCCCTGCGGCAATTGTTGCCCTTGTTGTCCACCTGAAGAACAAGATGATAGATTTTAAATTGCTGCTTCCCATCACCGCGACAGGGCTGATCGGCGCGTTTGTAGGCGCGACTGTCGCCAACTCCATTTCCGGTCCGCTGTTAAGGAAGCTTTTCGGGATATTCCTGCTGCTTATGGGCTTTTATGAGGCGGTATGCTCGGATAGCAAGTAAATAAGCAGCTAAGCGTCAGCTGCGGGCTTGCCGCGCACCGCCTTTTTTAAAATTGATCTTCATCGTCAGCACCCTGTCAGTGGAGAATATCCGCGCACTGATGTATATAAAGACCGCAAGCACTGCCGCCTGATAACCGATCCCGAACATCACGCCGGCATAATTGTGCAGGAACAGGTTTGATGTCGCGATGAACGTATGCGTGAACGGGATGATATACAGAAAACCCTTCAAAATCGGGGAGGCAGTGTTCATATCAATGAACATGGTCAGCATGTAGGGTATCATGATAATGAATATTATGGGCGCCACAAGCCCCTGTGCCTTCTTCACATCGTCGGCGAACACCCCGAGGATGAGGGAAATCGAAAGCGCTATCAATATGCTGAAGAACAATGATATCCCGATCAGCACATATCCGGCAGTATCGATGTTCAGACCGAGCTTCTCTATCACCTCCGCCATTTGCTGGCTCGAGGCCTCAGTTCCTGCCGCCGCGCCGGTCACGCCGTCCATATAGTATTTGAATCCGAACATGTATATTATTGCCATCAGCAGCGATACGATGCCTGATGCCGACATCTTCGACAATACGAGCGAAATCCTGCTTACGGGGCTGCTGAGCATCGTCTCAAGCGTCTTGTTCTCCTTCTCGGAGGCAACCGTCACCACTATCATCTGAGAAGCGAATATTATCACTATGAAGATGACGATAGGGAGGAATGTCGTCTGCGACATGATGAAGCTGGATAAAACATCAGGATTTACGGCGGCTGCTACTTTGCCGATGACCGCATAGTCTTTTGACGACACAGGGTTTTTGATCGGCGACGTATCGGTGACGCCTAGCTTGTCTTTGATTATCTTGTTGCTGACGTCATCGTTTATTGCTGCGACAGCGCTTCTAGCGACACCGCCGCCTGAGGTGGCAAAAATTGAGAAGCCCTTTATCAGGTTGTATATCCCGATTTCCTGTATTTTGTTATGCTCGACGCCTTCTTCAAAACCGGACGGGACTGCGAGCATAGTGCGTATGCCTTGGGATTCGGCATTTGATATGGCCTGCTCCACACTTATGCCAGTATAAACGGTTACAGAAAAACCGCTCTTTTCGAGGATGCCCTTCAAACCCGCGGAAGTCCGCGAACCGTCATTGTCCAGTACGGCTATGACCTGCTGCGAACGTGCCTTTTGGGTTTCTTTACCGACAACGTTACCTATGAAGACGAAAAACAGCATCCCTATGATCATAGGCAGGATCATTTGAAGGGTGAGGAGCTCGCGGATCTCTTTTTTTAATAATACCGAAAATTTTCTCATTTTAATCCCCCCGTCACTTTTGCGAAGACTTCTTCCAGGTTCCTGGCGCCGTACCTGTCTTTCAATTCGGCAGGGGCGCCGATCTCGTGGATCGTGCCCTTATCGATTATCGCCACCCTGTCCGACAGGAACTCTATCTCCAACATATTGTGACTGGACACCAGCACCGTCATTCCTTCATGGGCGTATTCCCTAATGGTGCGCCTTATTTCAAGCGCATTGATGACGTCGAGGCCGCTTGTAGGCTCGTCGAGTATTGCCAGCCTGGGCTTTATCATTATTGCGCGCGCAAGTAGGAGCTTGCGTGTCATGCCTTTGCTGTACGTGCCGATCCGGTCTTTCAGCCTGTCTTTAAGACCGGTGATTTCGACGGCCGTATCAACGAACTCTTGCTGCCTCTTGCTATCGCTCGTATAGATCGACGCCATGAACCTGAGGTAATTCATACCGGTCAGGTTCTTATAAGCGCCCGCTTCCTCGGGCAGGTAGCTGATTATCTCCCTTACCTTTTCCGGATGCTGCCTTACGCTGATGCCGCCGACCGATACGTCGCCGCCGGTAGCTTCAAGTATCGTCGCCACTATTCTGAGCGTCGTTGTCTTGCCGGCGCCGTTGGGGCCGATAAGGGCGAATATCTCGTTTGCGCTGATATCGAAGCTTATCCCTCTCACCGCCTCGACTCCTCCGAAGTTCTTACTCAGGTTTGTCACGCTCAGGGCAATATCCATATATGGCCTCCAAGGTTATGTATATTATTTAATATCCGGTTTTATATTCTTCAGATCCTTTACTACATACAAGGGTCTGCCTTTGGCTTCGTCATAAATCCTTCCGATATATTCGCCGATGATGCCGAGTATCATCAGGACCACGCCGTTGAACAGCAGGTTGACGGCCAACGTCGACGCCCAGCCGGGTATGACGCTGTCTTTTGAAAATATCTTCTGGAATATTACGACGATCAGATAGACGAAGCTTGCCAGCGAGAGCAGAAAGCCTATGTACGACGCAAGTTTCAGCGGTTTATACGAAAACGAGGTGATGGCGTCGAACGCGAACCTCAGCATCTTTTTCAGAGGGTACTTGGTCTTCCCGGCGAACCTCTTTTCGCGCACGTATTCCACGCCGGTCTGCTTGAAGCCCAGCCAGCTTATTATCCCCCTTATATAGCGGTTGCGTTCCCTGACCTTCTTGAGGGCGTCGCACACCTTGCGGTCAATGAGCCTGAAATCACCGGTGTCTACAGGTATGTCAACATCGGTGAGTTTTCGCAGCGACCTGTAGAAAATATTCGCGGTAATTTTTTTGAAGACCGTTTCGCCTTTCCTTTCGGCCCTTTTGCCATAGACGACGTCGTTTCCTTCCTTCCATTTAGCGATCATCTTGGGTATGACCTCGGGCGGATCCTGCAGGTCGCCGTCGATGACCACTATGGCCTGCCCGGATGAATAGTCCATCCCTGCCGTTATCGCGATCTGATGGCCGAAATTGCGTGAAAAGCTGACAAGTCGGACATTGCTGTCTTTCCCGCATATGTCGGTGATGATATCCACGGTTTTGTCCCTGCTGCCGTCGTTCACGAATATCAGCTCATAAGCCTCTCCTGAGGCGTCCATAACCTCTTTCAGCCGCCGGTATGATTCCATTACCACCAGTTCTTCATTATAGACCGGTACTACGACCGAGCACACAATACCATTTTCCATACTCATTCTCAACTCCTAAAACACCCATTTTTGTTTGAACCACAGCAGGAATTGCTCCACATAATCCCGCCTCACTTCCATTCCTGACAGCACCGGGTAGAACATCGCGAACAGGATTGCGGCGACGGCCAGGAAGCCATATACAAAATATCTTGCGTAGTGGTATTTCTCCATATATATTTTAGCGACATACACGATACAGAGTATCATGAACGGCACGGTGGAGAAGAAGTGGTATATGAATACGATCCTCGTCACTCCCACCCATGGGAGGTACTGAAATGCGATGGCCGCGAATATGACGGTCATTTTGCTGTCGCGCCTTTTTACTGCGTGGTATATCGCTAACCCCACCGCGGCGATGCCCGCCCACCAGATCGCCGGATTTCCCATTATTGTCATCGTCGAAGAATATCCGGCCGGCAGGTCGCTCCCAAGATAGGTTTCGAGGGGGCGTCTGATCAGAGGCCATTCCCACCAGTATGATGAAAACGGATGCGTCGATCCCAGTACATCACGGCTGTGGTAGCTGTACATGGCCGTCTGGTTGCGGAGCATACCCGCAATACCGCCGTCCGAAGCCGGGTTGGACATATATGGGATATATGACGCCAGGTATATCGCCATCGGGATGATGATGAAGAACAGCACGCAATACAGCAGCGTCCTGTACATGTATACCTTCATGAAGATATTGGTCCACGGGTATTTGGCGCGTTTTTTGACACAGGCCTTGTAATCCCTGTATTCACGGTACTTTGCCATGAAGAACAGCAGCGCCAGTCCGCCGCCGGCATACAGGCCTATCCATTTGGATGCGGCGCCCAGCCCGAAGCATATGCCGCATAGCAGGAGAGGGACAAGCGATTTGCGGAAATCGAGCGTATATGATTTTGTGGCATAATAGTCATACATGAAGTAATACATCAGGATGATGAAGAATGTCGCGAAAACGTCGATTGTCGCTATCCTCGTGAGCCCGAAATGCATGAAGTCCACCGACATCAGGAACGCGGCGCAGAAGGCGAAGAAGCGCTTTTTAAATAGCTTTCTGCCGAAGAGGTACATGATCGGGATCATCGCAATTCCGAGCAAGGTCCCGGCAATCCTCCAGCCGAAAGGGTCCATTCCGAAGATCGCGATCCCGGCTGAGATGATCAGCTTGCCGAGAGGCGGGTGGGTCCATTCATAAATTCCCATGCCGTGCAGGTACTCATAAGCCGTCCTTGCATGGTACACCTCATCGAATATCATGCCGCTCATGAAAGAGTGCTTGTAATCTATCCTGTCCTGCTCGTCGAAAAGGTTTGACACACTGCCGCC
>CAYWGM010000001.1:56964-71407 GCA_964457875.1 uncultured Eubacteriales bacterium
AAGAAGCAGATCTCGTTGAGCGTCCCGCCGGGCTTGTCGACGATTATCTTCAGCGTCCTGACTTTGACGTCCGGGGTCGTGGCGGTCTTCCATATGAATATATCTTTTTTATCAAGTGCGGCCAGCGGCTCGTAACTGCCATCAGGCTTTTGATACTGTATCCTGTATCTTCCTTCGTCAGGCCTTCCGTAGCCTAATCCGCAATAGTAGAAGATCCTGCCGATATCGATCTGCTTGTCGAATTCCAATGTGATTGATTCGTTGGGTCTGGCGGGAGTCCAGCCTGTTTGAGGGACCTTCATGCTTCCCAGGTTTATCAGCGCGACAATTGCGTATATAAATGTAACAGCCGACATGATCAGGGCGTCGATCCGGTCGGGTTTCACTGCCTGGCTGTCATTATCGGTTTCGATAGCTATCTGCGCCGGCGTCGGCTTCTGCGTCGGCATGGGCTTCTGCGCCGGCGTCGGCTTCCCGGACTTTCTGATAATAAATGCGGCGCCTGTAAGAAGTGCCAGCAGAACGACCACTGCCCATATCCAGCCGCCGGGATCCTTTTGCCCGCCGTCGGCGGGGGGCTGATTCTGCTCCGGCCTGAACAGGTTGATGAGGCTGACGTTGGCCGGCGCCTCCTTAAGCTCTTCCACGGCCACATTATCAAACCAGGCTTTTCCGGTGTTGATGCTGCTGTAACCGCCGAGACCCAGCGTGACTACAAGGGTATCCTGATTGATCCCTGTCACTCCGTACAGCTCGGCATATTCCCAATCGGCGCTGGTGCCGCGGATATCCTTTGTGGTATCGAGCAGCCCTTCGATGGACAGGTTGGCGCCTTTATTGTCCTGACCTGCGTTTTCGGCCTTCATCCAGCAGCTCAGCCTGTAATACGTCGAAGGCTTGACTTGTATCTGTTGCTTGAATCTCGAATCATCCGGGGTTTCGTTGACGATGCATACACAACGCGATCCGTCGACGCCAGCGCCGTTCTGGACGCTGAATACCCCTATTCCCGCCCAGGAACCGCTTACCCAGAAATGCGGCGAATTGCCGTCGCCTTCTTCGAATCCCGGATTTAATATCAGGTTCGCGCCTTCCTGACCGGTACCTCCCAGGGAGGCTGCCGATACGGCAATAAAAGGGAGTATGGATATAAAAGCGGCGATAAGCAATCCGGCGGCCAATTTGCCCCATAAAAAGCGTCTATTTTTCATAAAAAAGCGTTTATTATCCATATTCGTGTCAGTTGCGCCTCCTTGATCTATCTTTTTATTACTGAAGAATACAATTCGAATCTTTTTATCACATAATCTTTTTCATCGAAATTTGCGATATCGGAGTTGTGCACAATGTAAGCCTTGCCTTCCTCGAACGGGCCGCCTGGCCTGAAGACGTACCGTCCGAATGAAGAGGCGTTGCGGAAGGCGGATGCGGGATCTGCGTACTGTACGGTACGGACGAATTCCCCGGTATCCGCCTTTGTATAAAACAGTACGAAGATATACGGCATGTTCGCCTTGTCTGTAACATAGATCTTCCCGTTATACTGCTGCGATGCATAAGTTATCGCCTCGCCGAAGGATTTGTGGAACAGTTGCGCCGTATTTCCGGGATATGTGGTTAGATAGTATTGCATGAAGAAAGAGAAATACGTGATATGAAGCAATGCGATCAGTATTATGAATACTGCCTGTATCCTCTTGAAAATGCTATTTTTCAGAGAATAAATGCCGACCGCCGCGAAAAAGATCATCGGGAAGAAGATGATATTTATTCTGTTTGTGCAGATTTTCATAAAAAACGCCATGAGCACAGCCGAAATGAACCATGCCAATATCACAAAGCTTTTTCTGAAGCCCTTTTTGACAAAAAACAGATAGGCTGTTTTTACCAACCCCAGAATGAGCAAGGGCAGGGAAAATATGTACATGTAGCCGTATTGCGGTATCACGTTCCAAAGCACGTCCTTCTGCGTGATAATATACGTGATGAAGGTCTCCATGTTTTCCAGCAGGCCTTTGAAAAAACCTGCGCCGCTTGACAGCGAAGATTGCGTAATAAACTGTACGTTGTCGGAGGTAAGCCTAGGTATCGTCAGAAACGGAAGGCTGATCGTCTGTAGCTTAAAGTAATTGATTATCACGAAAAGTATGATGGGGGCGGCGGTCGCGGCAAATACGGCTGTCCCGGCGGAGGCGCTCAATAAGCCCGTTTTTTTATGGTAAATGATATATGGCGCGGCCATTAACAGGAACAACGGCAGGAATAAATACGACGTACCATAGGAATAAAGGCACAAGGCCATGACAAACATGGCGGCCGGCAGGAGCGCCTTTTTTTCGAAGGACGCCGTAAGCAGGTATACGGCTGCCAGCAGGACTGCGGGAAACAGGTTGGATTCCAGCGCCCATCTCGACATCATGATGTGCCAGGGGTTTATGGCCAGGATGCAAAATGATATCAGGGCGATCGTCTTATTGGATATCTTTTTTATCAGCAGATAAAAAATGAACATCGAGGCGATGCCTGCGAGCAGATTTACAAGCCGTACCGTCACGGATGTAAGGCCGAAAAAATATATGAACGGCATCAGAAGGTACGCGTATAGTGCGTTTTGTCCGCTGCCCCAGCCGATCAGGTGGACGGGGTTATGGATTCCGTTTCTGTCCATGCCGTAATGCAGCAGCGAATAGGCGTCGTACCCGATCGAGGCCTCATCGGCATTGAGACCCGGCGGTATGCTGCCGAACGAGTATATCCTTGCCGCAAGACCAATGACGGTGAATATGATGAAGATGATACGGCCGGTATTCAGCCGGGGCTCCTTTTTGTATTGCCATGAAATTATATTACCGGACAAGGATTCCATTGGTCATGCAACCTCCATGGGTTCTTTTTTTAGAGGCAGGCTGAATTTACCGTTTAATAATCCTATTGACAATTTTATTATGTAAAAGAGTATAATCAAATTGATAAACGACACGAGCATAAGGATAGGGTCGTCAGGAGGAACATGCGGAGATCCCGTCGAAAGCATCCTGTGCAGGACGATATGGACGTTGGTGAAGATGGTCGCGGTCGCGGCGGCATAAACGCCGAGGATCTTTTTGCTGCCGGTGTATGCGGCCAGTAGCAGCGCCAGCGCGACGACGGGATACATATATCTTTCATGCATCCTGGATGAGAGCATGAATACTCCGATATTTAATAATACAGCAATAAAAACGGGATTCACTCGTTTTCGGGCCTTGAAATAAACCAGAATTGAAAATGCAAGTATAAGGGCGTCGAAGATCAGTCCCCACTTATTATAATTGAGGAAAAGGAAGCTTGAGGAATCGTCCCTAAGATTGGCGCCGAGCAGGGCAAACAGGTTGAAGGCGTTCAATGACGCCGATGTATACGTGGAAGCCGTTTTAATATATAAATTTACTATCCATAGCGGGTCTTGTACCCAGGAAAAGGGCAGTATTATAACCAGCAGAGTTATAATGGAATAAATTGCCGATAATGCCCACATCTTCAAATCCTTTTTGCGGATAAGCTCAAATAGCAGGATCGGCAGGAAAAATACCGCCTGCGGCTTCATCAGCACGGCGCAGGTCATCACGACCGATGAGAGATCCAATCTGCCTTTTATCATCAATATAAAAGCCAATATTAGGAATGCGGTGAAAAATGAATCCATCATGCCCCATATGGACGTCTCCAGAATCGATACCGGATTGAATGCAAATGCGCCTGCAATAAACAATCCCGCCAATGTGCCGGTCTTTTTTGATGCGATTTTATAAAGCATATATGAAATGGCTATATCGGCAAAAATCGACGGCAGTTTGACAAGCAAGGTGAAATTGACGGCAGGTATCTGTAGTCTTGCCAGTTTGCCTGCTATAAATAAGATATACAGATAAAACGGGGGATAGTCGCAGAAAATCCCGCTGGTGTAGAATCCCGGGAGGTCGTTGGCGACGGCTGACGCCCATCCTTTGAAACAAGCCATATCGTTAGGGAACCCTTCCACCCAATTTGCCAGCACCACACGTATGAACAGGGCGGTGGAAAGTATGATGGCTATAAAAAGATTATCGTTCCTTACAAGCAGATCCTTCTTTTTGATCCTGCGGAATTTGGCGTAGACCGCAAAAATCAATATGAAGTATATAATACAGTAAACCACCATTTGGTTTGCGTAGGGGCTATCCTGCTTATCCTGTTTCTGCACGGAATCCTGTGAGGTACCCGGATGCGGGTTGCTGTCTTCGCCGTATAGTTTAATGGCGGTCACGCCTTCGGGAAGGCTGTCGAGTTTTTGTACGCTTGCATCGTCAAACCAGGCTTTGCCGGTATTCGTACTTCCGTATCCTCCGAGACCTATGGTCACCATAAATGAAGATTGGTCTTTGTCTGTTTTTCCGTAAAGCTCGATGTATTCCCAACCTGCCGACGTACCTCGGATGTCTCTTGACATATCCAGTAGTCCGGCTATCGATATATTAGCGCCTTTATTATCAAGGCCGACATTTTCAGTCTTGACCCAGCATGACAGTCTGTAATACGAATCGCCTTGCACCGGTACATCCTGCAGAAGTCTTGCGTCGTTGGGGGAGTTACTGGTTATCATGATGCTTGCGAGACCTGAATGGCTCTGTGTGCTATCTGACCTTATCTCTGTCGCTCCGGGCTTCTTATCCCAAACGTATGTATCCCAATTGCTCATGCTCGCGCCGGTATGATTCTCAAAGCCGTGATTGACGACGGTATTGCCGTCCGTTCCGGCGGCAGCGGCAGCGTTTGTAAAAGTAACGCTAAAAACCAGCGCAGAAAATATTATGAATAATGATAATGATCCTGTTTTTATTTTCATCCTATTCAAATCATCACCTGTCTATTCGATATCATCGTCAAAGAAATTATTTTTATAGCTCTCGGTTTCTTCCTCCGATTCTTGCTCCTGCGTAGGCGCATTAGCGCCGCTGTGGCTATTGCGATTTTTCTTCAGCAGATAAAGCGCCGCTCCTGTAAGCAATAATGATATAATGATAAGACAAGCGAGATACAGCGCGTTTTTATTCTGTACCTGAGGTTTGTCCTCATTAGCAGATGGGGTGGTTCCATCGGAATCGGCGGTATCGTTAAAATCTCCGATTATTGCAACAGTCGCCCCCTGAGGAATATCTTCCACAACTTCGACCGCCACATCGTCAAAAAATGCGGTTCCTGTGCAAAGGCTGCTGTAACCGCCGATGCCGACTGTGATATTGATATCGTGTCTGCCGGTTCCGACTTTGACGTACATTTCGGCATACTGCCATTCGCCATTTGTATCGCTGATTTTTCTTGTCGTATCAAGCTGGTTCCCTATCGACAAAACCGCTCCCGCGCCCTGCTCGCCGATACCGGAGGCCATTATCCAGCATGAGATCTTGTAATTTGTGTTCGCCCTGATTTTGAAGTTTTGGATGAACCTTGAATCATTCTCGGAATAATTGATAATTTTAGCGCTTTTTTTACCCGAATGGGCCTGTCCATCCGATATGGAAAACTCTGAAGCCCCGGATTCCGTTTTATATGATGTCTGATCCCATCCTGCAGCTTGACCTGAAGGCTCAACCTCTTCAAATGACGGGTTTACAAGTGCTTCTGCTCCAAATGTGGGGGCGGCAGGTATTGCGATAGCGAGAAATATCAGTATCGCTGGTATTAAAGTATTTGATATCAATGATTTGGTTGACATTCTGCTAATGGCACCGTCCTTTTGGGTATCGTTTTGTTGCTGTTTAATGTTTCATAGTTGCATATATCTGCGTATTTTCACCTTCGTTATTGAATACAAGTTCGAAAGCCGACCTGAACAGATCTTCATTAACCTTGTATTCTTGGGATTGCCTTACTTTTGCGTCAATAACAATATAAGATATTTTATTCTGTTTTGCCAGCCTTTTTAGATCGTCCACGGAGGCCGCCCCGTATATCTCCCGTACGATACGCTGTCTATCGTCAGTTGCATAGCCGGCTGACCAGGCAAAATATGACCAGCCGTTGAAGATCTTCCTTCCCGCAAGCAGGATCGGATGTGTAACAAAAGCTTCGGTGAGGAATATGTCATTTGGGCCGGTGTTGTCCTGAACCCATTTCTTCATCGGGTCTTCGGTGTCGATGGCAAGGCTTGCCTTGTCGATGTTGTTGAGCGATGAAAAATCCTTAATGCCAGTCGCTGTCAGGGCGATGACCATGATCGCGGCGATGGCTCCGGTTTTCCAGGATTTTTTGGAGAACAAGGCGCAGATGAATTGCGCGGCAAAGATATTCATGAGGATGATGGTCACGAATACGTATTTGTGATTGACCACCAGGTCGGGAGTGAGCTGCAGCGCATTTGCCACGATGAAGGGGGTAAAGAACGCGAGCGCCAGCCATCTGCCGCTTCTGTCCATGATAAAAAGCGCGGCTATTACGATAAAGGGCAAAATTCCTAACAATTCTGTATAATATGCGGCAACTCCCGCTATGCTGCGGTCGGGGGCCACAAATCCCCATACTAATCTCGGTTGTATCGAACCGCTTGCAGGGCCTAAAAAGAATAATGTCTGCAAGTATGAAAGCGTTAGCGTAAGCACGGCGATAATAAGGAACTCCAGTCGGTGCCTGGACAGCAAGGCCATTATGAAAAGTATCGGAAGCGTTGCGATCACGACGGCTCCGTTCCAGAACGTCGTAAGTCCTAAGATGACGCCTAAGATGACTGCCCTCGGTATGCTTTCGGGGATCCATGCGCCGGCGGAGAGGATGAACGCCCGGACGCTGCTGTCCGGTACGCTGCCGCTGTGCAGGACGCCGTCCCCGTCCTGTATGCTGCTGTCCGATACGCTGCCACCGTTCCGGTTAGCGTCTTTGAACATCTTCCTGAATAAAGGATATACGGATATCAATAAGATAAGCATGATTCCGAGGCCGAAACAAAAATGCCTCTGGTTGATGAAGGTTTTCTGGGCCCAGAGCCCCCATTCCTCATAAGGGGTGTTGCCGATGTGTACGGCGCTGTTCAGAAAGTCAGAGATGAGGCTGGGTATCGGGCCATGGTTGAAGGCGTATATGAAAAAGGCGAACGAACTCCTGAAGACGAAGAATGCACCCGTCAGGACGCCCGCGGCTTTTTTGCCTGTGATGGCCACTGCAAACGAGTACAGCAGCATCAGGAATGCGACCATGGATAATATGCTCGGGAGGTTGTACGCCCAATCGATCCTCAAGCCCAGAAATTCCAGATTACCTGCAAGGAACTGGAACATGAAATGATATTTGATAGTGCCGTCCGCAAAGTGGGGGTATTCGGTGGGGAAGTTGGAACCGAGCGAAAATGACCGTATCATCGCCAGATGCGGACCGAAATCGCTGTATACCGAATATCCGACTAACATGCTTGTACCTGTGATCCTGAACGAATGGAATATCATGTATGAAAAGAGCGCGGTAACGACGAGTATGTACAGTGCCTCGACCCAATGCCGCCTGACCGCGTCGGTCAACCAATCCCTAAACGTATCCTTCGACACATACGCGCGGATAAGAGGGATGCCCTGTTTTATCCGCGTAAACAAGCCATACTTAATAAACAGGATGGTTGATATTGTCAATACTATGGCGAATGAGGCGATATTACCGGCAATCAGCGGTTTGGGCATTGAGCGGAACAGGTATGCGACGATATATGTCAGCCAGGTCACGGCCAATGTGCCCGCAAGGAACGATGCCGGCGCCATCGCCATCCAGCCTGGGAGCCGCAGTTTTGCCCACTTCAATATCATGTATCCGGCGATTATCGATATCAATATGTAAAGGATTCCGAGCATGATCAGGCCTCCCGACTGCTTTCACCGGCAATTCCGCGCGATTCCGAGATGAGGTACCGGGGTCTCGACTTGACTTCGTTGAAGATCCTGGCGATGTACATACCGATGATGCCGAGGCTTATCATAAGGGTGCTGCCTATGAGCAGCAAAAGCAGTATGATGGTGGTAAAACCGCTGACGGCTCTGCCTGCGAATTTCATATAAAGTGTCTGTATGCCGATTATCAATGAAAGTATCAGGAACAATACTCCCATCATGGTTACGATCTGAAGAAGCACCGACGAGTAGGATGTTATCGCATTCACCGCAAGTTTGCATAGTCTCAGGAACGTCCATTTGGAGCTGCCCGACGTCCTTCTGACGACGTCGAAGGGGAGGCTTGTCCTCTTGAATCCCACCCATGCCGTCATTCCCCTGAAGAACGTGTTGTTTTCGTTCATCGTCCTCCACGCCTTTACCACCCTCGCGTCAAGGAGCTTGAAATCAGAAGCGTTGTTCAGGTCAAGGCCCGACAACCTCCTCATTATCCGGTAAAACGCGGGTGACCCTATCTTATTAAAGAAACCTGTCCTTGTATGCGATGTCTTTACGCCGTCGACTACCTGGTATCCCTCGTCATGCCAGAGCCTGACCATTTCGGGGATGAGTGCCGGCGGATGCTGCAGGTCGGCGTCCATCACTACGCAGGCGTCTCCGCTGCAGTAATCGAGCCCCGCGCAGATTGCGGCTTCCTTCCCGAAATTGCGGCTCAGCCTGATCACTCTGATATTGCTGTTATAATTATTACTATTACTATTACTGAGGGCTGTCAATTCTTCCCATGATTTGTCGGTCGAGCCGTCGTCGACGATTATGAATTCGTACCTTATATTATTGCATTTAAGAATTGAGCGGATTTTATGGACGTTTGCCGTAATCTGCCCGGCCTCGTTATAAACCGGTATTATTATTGAAATCATCCGATCGCAAAGTCCGGCCGCGACCTGTGCCCGGGCTGATGCCTCCAAAATGGATGCGCCTCCAATACCGTAAATCTTGAATTCCTGTTTTATGTAAATTATAACACACGGCCATTCTTGACAACAGGGTCAAATTCTAATATTATTTGTCATGAATAAGGGGGTTCAAGCTTTGTATTTTACTCAGCAAACCGGTTTTTTCGGAAAGACCGATCCAAAGCAACTCATACAAAAATTCGGGAGCCCGCTATATGTGTACAATGAGCGGATATTGAGGGAAAGATGCCGCGAAATGGCCACGATGATGGACTATGCGGACTTCAAGGTGAATTTCTCGCCTAAAGCCAATTCAAATATTCGGCTTCTTAAGATAATCAGGGAAGAGGGCCTTCAGGCCGACGCTATGTCGCCCGGCGAGATACAGGCTTTGTTGAAGGCCGGGTTCAAGCCCGAAGAGATTTTCTTCATACCCAATAACGTATCAGCCGAAGAGATTGAATATGCAGCAGGATTGGGTATAATCACCAGCGCCGACTCACTTTCGCAGCTTGAGCTGATGGGACGCTGCCGTCAGGGACGCAAAGTCGCCGTGAGGTTCAATCCCGGTAAGGGCGCAGGGCACCACGAGAAGGTCGTCACGGCGGGGAAGAAGACCAAATTCGGCGTCAATTCCGACATGGTAGGGGAAGTCAAAAAGATCCTCAATAAATATGGCCTGACGCTTGCCGGCATCAATCAGCACATCGGTTCGCTTTTTATGGACGGCGGCACATATTTGGAAGCTGTCAGGAATGTGCTTACGATTGCCGACCAATTTGACACCATAGAATTTATTGATTTTGGCGGAGGCTTCGGCATACCGTACAGAAAGCAGGAGGGCCAGGAAAGGCTGGACCTGAAGAAGCTCGGAGCAGATCTGCTGGCTGTTGCCGCCCCATGGGCCGAGAGCTATGAGGCCAGGAACCGCCGCACTTCAAAGATCAGATTCAAAGTCGAACCCGGACGATATGTCGTTGCGGAATCGGGAGTGCTGCTCGGCACTGTCAATTCAGTCAAAAAGAATTATGACAAGGTTTTTATCGGGACGGATATAGGATTCAACGTAATAGCGAGGCCTGTGATGTACGATTCGCATCACGATATCGAAGTGTACAGGGACGGCGAACCGCTGAAGTCAGGAAGGCGCAGGATCGTCACAGTGGTGGGCAACATCTGCGAGAGCGGCGATATCATAGCAAAGGACAGAAGCCTGCCGCCGGCTGCGGAAGGCGACCTGCTCGGGATAATGGACGCCGGTGCTTACGGGTATTCCATGTCTTCGAATTATAACAACAGGGCGAGGCCCGCCGAGGTGATCGTCAAAACCGACGGCACGCCTGAATTGATAAGAAGACGCGATACTATCGACGATATCCTTAAGAATTGTATTTAGTTATATAGATTAGTTATATGGAATAGAGGAAAATTATGCAGAATGTGAAGCTATTGATGACCCCGGGGCCTACGATGATACCGCCGAGAGTTCTCGAGGTTATGGGCAGGCAGATAATTCACCACAGGACAAAGGAATTCGAAGCCATTTTCGACGGGCTTGAAACAGACCTCCAATACGTATTTCAGACAAAAAATACAGTGCTTGTATTTGCTTCCTCCGGCACCGGGGCTATGGAATCGGCCATTGCAAACCTGTTTTCGCCCGGCGACGGCATCCTGGCTGTGAGTATCGGTTCTTTCGGCGACAGGTTCGCCGATATCGCCGCCGCTTTCGGCCTGAATGTCGTGAAATTGGACACTGCCTGGGGTGAGGCCGCCGATATTGCCAGAATAGCCGATATACTGGACAAAGATACCGAAAGACGCATCAAAGGCGTTTTGATTACCCATAACGAGACTTCGACCGGAGTCACGAACGATATCGAGGCTGTCTCGAGACTCACTAAAAATACCGAACGGCTGCTTATCGTGGACGCCATAAGTTCGCTTGGCGGGATAGACCTTCAAACTGATAACTGGGGCGTGGACGCGGTGGTCACCGCCTCACAGAAGGCGCTCATGGCCCCTCCCGGACTGGCCTATGCCTGCCTCAGCGATAAAGCCTGGGATGCATGCGGCAGGTCAAAGCTCCCCAAATTCTACTGGGATTACCGCAAATACAGGAAGGGCATTCTAAAAGAGATATCGGAAAATCCGCCATATACCCCTGCCATCTCCCTTATAACGGGACAGGCCGAAGCCCTGAAGATCATCAGGGAAGAAGGGTTGTCCGATGTCTACCGCAGACATGGCAGACTTGCGCTTGCGGCCCGTACAGGAGCAAAGGCGCTCGGACTCGGGCTTTTCCCGAAGGAAGAGGTTTCTTCGGATATAATCACTGCTGTAAAATCTCCGGAAGGTATTGATATAGAGAAGGTCCGGAAGGCAATGAACCTCAAATACGACATCATGGTCACCGGCGGGCAGAAGCACCTGAAGGGCCGGATATTCAGAGTCGGACATTGCGGTTATTGCGGCATGGATGATCTTGTCAGGACTTTCACGGCTCTGGAGCAGTGTCTTGCCGAGGCGGGATTTGACGTAAAAATTGGTTCATCCGTAGCTGCAATACGAAATATTATGTTCTGAGGAGGCTGCAACATGAAAGCAAATATGAAGATAATCATAACCGAGAGAATCGCCGAAGATAGCGTGGAATACCTTAGTGCTAATGGTTTCGAGGTGGATTTGAAGTATGGGATTTCATATGACGACCTTATGGCGGTAATTGATGATTACGACGCTATTATTGTAAGAAGTGTAACGAAGGTCAATGCCGGTCTTGTTGAAAAGGCGCAGAACCTCAAGGTTGTCGGCAGGGCGGGCAATGGGATAGATAACATCGATGTCGGTGCGTGCACACGTAAAGGGATCATCGTGGTCAACACGCCTGAAAGCAATATCATGGCTGCCGCCGAACTGGCGATAGGTCTGGCTTTCTGTACTTTCAGGAATATACCGCAGGCCAATGCCGCCGCGAGGAATGATGATTTCAGGAGGAACCGCTACATCGGAAACGAGCTGGACGGCAAAACCGTTGGAATAATAGGCCTCGGCAGGATCGGGTCGATAGTCGCCTCAAAACTGCGGGGCTGCAATATGCGGGTGATTGCATACGATCCATACATCACCGATGAGAGATTTAAAAAATTCAATGCCGAAAAGTGCGAAAAGCTTGAAGAATTACTGAAGCAATCGGACCTTATCACAATACACACTCCAAAGACAGAAGAAACATACGGGATGATAGGGGAAAAAGAGATCGGCATGTGCAAGAAAGGCGTCAGGCTGGTCAATGCCGCAAGAGGCGGACTTATCAATGAAAAGGCTTTATACGGCGCTTTGAAGGATGGCCGGGTGGCTGCGGCCGGAATTGACGTACTCGAGCCCGAGCCCAGTTATGATAAAAAACCAGGCGAACAGAATTATGTAAATCCGCTGCTTGAACTGGATAATTTTGTCGTGACGCCGCACCTTGGCGCGTCCACCCACGAGGCCAACCATAACGTAGGGGCCGCCATAACGGAATTGGTGGCAAAGGCTTTGAACGGCGAGATGGTGCCGGCGGTCAACATGCCCCAGATTCACATAAAAGATCTCAACGGTATGAAACCGTATCTCGAGCTTGCCGAAATACTCGGCAAGATATATTACCAGGCTGAGAAGGAAACTGTAAATAAACTGGAGATAGTATACAGCGGCGATGTTGCGGAAATGGAGACCGGCGCCATATCGTTATCGGTGATGAAAGGATTTCTTGCCCCTGTGATCCGCGAGAAGGTCAATTATGTGAACGCCGGCTCGATCCTGAAGAATATGGGCGTTGAAATCGTTGAGAGCAAGACGTCCCAATTGGAGAAATACACCAACCTTATAACTGTGAGATTCCATACGAAGGCAAAGCAGCAAAGTGTTTCAGGTACCGTTTTCGCGAGGGATTCTATCAGAGTCGTTGATTTCTTCGGGTATAAGCTTGATTTTGAGCCCGCGCCTTACGTCATCGCCATACAAAATATCGACAGACCGGGCATCATCGGGCAGGTAGGCACCATACTCGGCGCGAACGACATCAATATCGCGGCTATGCAGTGGAGCCGCAACAAGCGCGGAGAGAAAGCCGTCTCGTTTGTGAGCGTCGACCAGGAAGTGGGCGGCGATGTGCTTGCAAAGCTCAGAAACGCCAACGGCGTACAAAAGGTATCGATGCTGAAATTATAGGTTATAGGGATTGATTCAGTTTTTATAGATGACCTTTTTATAAATGACGAAATTCCAGCACACTACCGCGCCCATTACAAGGACTTTTGATATCATCGGATCCAGCCCGGCCATGTCTGAAAGTATGTACAGCAGCCCGTTTATGGCCAGAAGGTTGAAAACGAACAGCAAGCCGTATTGGGTGATCTGTTTGCCGAGTCTGGCTTTGGACTTGAACGCCCACTTACGGTTGAGCGTGAAATTAAAGAAAAAAATGACGATATACACGATAGTATTCGAGATTATATACCATAGGCCAATTACCGCATACAGTAAAGTGAACAGCAGGTATTCGATGCTGAACGACACAAGGCCGGTGATGACATAGCGTTTGAATTGACCGAATGTCTTTTCGTCGATAATGCCTGATATCAGCGGTATTTTTTTTAAAAAGCGCGCTATACGCTCATCCGATGGCCAAACTTGTCCCATACTCATATATTATAATCGATAATTAATTGTGATACAAATACTGTGCTCATAGCGTTTAACGATACGTACACAGACTGGTTTTATAGGGTTTGACCATGATATCGTGAGTAAAAGCCTTAATTATACTGGCTTTCATGAGTCATCCGTGCCTAGAATGCCTATATTGGTGATATTTGGGATTATTAAGCTAAAAAATATCTCATATAACAGATTGAAATGGTACAAGTTTATTTGTATAATTTAATAGCAAGTACCATAAAATAACTATAGTACTAAAAGCTATTTACTATATTTTCCGTTACTCATTCACAAGATAAAATGTAAACGAAAACACCACTAAAGATTAAAAGTGACTTTATTAAGTACATTTATGCTATTTTGGGGGGGTAACTTTTTGAAGAAGATAATCAGGTTATTATTGGTTTTGTCATTTATAGCTGCACTTTTTTTCAGCAATATAATTAATTCTACCGCAGGCTCAATTACTGAGATTATTGTTAATGATAATTTCCCTGAAGATGACGTACCAATTCCTGATAGCTATATTAAAGCGGAAATAACCAGTCTCACGGATGGTCTGCATATATCCGGCGCCTTCAGGGTAACCCTGAATTATTATGACGGTCTTAAGTATGTCAGTTTTTCCAACGCGAACTATGCTGTCAAGTATGTGTTTATCAAAGGTGGAACCGGCGGGGGCGGGATTGTATTTGTATTTAATACTCCTGTAAAGTCCGGAATCGGATTACATACTATTTCAAAACCAGGTTCTTCTGGGTGTTATCAGGATATTAGCCACATCGTTTTCTATTATGACCCCACATGTGCGTCACCTACGCCTACATGTAAGCCTACACCAACGTCTACATCAAAATGTAAGCCAACGCCAACGCCTACGACAACGCCGACGCC
>CAYWGM010000001.1:71507-88407 GCA_964457875.1 uncultured Eubacteriales bacterium
ACGCCGACGCCGTCAGCGACGCCGACAGTGACGCCTACTCCTACTGTTACGCCGACGCCGACGCCAACGCCGACACCAACAAATACGCCACATATTCCAACGCCTACACCGACGTATACACCGTATATACCGACGCCGACGCCGACTATGGCAACACCGACGCCGACCATAGCAACGCCAACACCGGATCCTACGCTGACACCAATACCGGAAGAGTCGCCTCCCGGTCTGCCTGAAACCGGAGGATTCCCGTCCGAAGCGCTTTATGGAATAGGTGCGCTAATAATTGGCGCAGGTATCTATTTATGGAAAAAAAGCAGATAATGTCTTTAATTTATAGATATTAATGCTCAGGCTGGGATTTCAAAAGTCCCAGCTTGATTGATGTTTTGATTGATATTTAGGGCAAGTAATATCTATTATTGAGAAATGAATGGTGATAAATGCGTAAATTATCCATTTTATTCATAATAACAGGGGTATTGATAATACTTGCCACTACAGGCGGCAAGATATATAACTGGTATATGCAGCAAAAGCTGATATGGGATGCTGAAATAACCGAAGCTCTATATGACGATGCAGACGATGAAGATGCGCTGAATGATTATCTGAATTTGCATGAGTCGTTCTTAGAAGACAATGTGAGCATCAAAGCATCGACACCTACGTTGCCAATAACACCTGCGGCATCGCCGGCCGTGGAAACGACGAAACTACCGGCTTTGACTGCGTCGGCAAAAGCTGCGAAAAAGACGCCCGCACCGGTACGTCCAATAACAAAACAGATACTTCTCGGCACGCTTAAGCTGCCAAAAATAAAACTGACAGTTCCTGTCATGGAAGGCGTCAAACCTGAGAATCTAAGATATTCCGTAGGCCATATACCTGGGACGGCGCCTTTTGGCGCTGTCGGAAATTGTGCTATTGCAGGCCACAGGAATTATGCATTCGGCAAATACTTCAACAGGCTAGACGAACTGAAGACCGGCGATGAAGCTATACTTGAATCGCACAGTAAGGTTTACAGATATATTGTATATAAAAAGCTTGTCGTGCAACCGAACGATCCTTCAGTATTGAAGAAAAGCGGAAATGAGAAGATCCTTACATTAATAACCTGCACGCCAAAATATATTGCTACTCACAGGCTGATTCTGCAAGCGAAGTTGGTTGAGTAAATATTATGTTGAATTATGTAAAGTAGCGTGATATAATGTTGTTGCAAACTGGGTGTTTTTTGATGCAGTTAAAATTTAATAGTGTATAATAAAGCTTAAATATGCATAAGCTTTCAAAACGAAAAAGGCAAACCAGCCGAAAGACTGGGACGCAAAGTCATAGGGCCTGTGAAATGGCAGCCTGGCTACCGAAAGGGGATGTCTTTATGAAGTTTAAGCGCTTTACTATAAGTGTGATGTTAATTTTGGTGATCACACTGGTTTTGACACCACTGGCGTCATCATCGGTAATAGCGGCTAAACAGGTTTACTCGGTAGATATCGATACCGGGTCGATATCATCGGGGTTGCTAAAAGTGAAATCCACCGACAGCGGAGGAACCAAGCTAAAGGTAATCGTAAGCAAGGATGGCAGAAACTACATATATAACCTCAGAACAGATGACAAATATGAAGGTTATCCTCTCCAAATGGGGGAAGGCAAATACAGCATAAGCATTTACGAAAACGTAAGAGATAATCTGTATAAAGAAGTTACAAGCACGAAGATTGATGTTGATATAGCCAGCAGTGAGTGTGTGTATCTGAACCCGGTTCAGAATGTCAGGTGGGATTCATCCTCAAAGGCTGCGGCAAAGGCGCGTGAACTTGTAGGGAAGATAACTATGGTTGAAGATAAAATAAAAGCAATATATTGGTACATTGTTAACAATGTAAGGTATGACAGGGAGAAATTGAAAAGGCTTTACGGCGGTTATCTTCCTGACGCCGACAACACACTGAGCACAGGAAGCGGAATCTGTTATGATCACGCATCGCTTTTCGCGGTAATGCTGAGAAGCGTGGGCGTGCCGGTGAAACTGGTCATGGGAAACATGAAGAATTCGACAAGTTACCATGCCTGGAACGAGGTCTACATAGGATCTCAAAAGAAATGGGCTGTAGTCGATACATCATATGATGCGCAGCTTAAGGCAAAAGGGAGGTTGTCGGTTTCGTCCATATTCAAATCGGCAGCTGATTATGTAAGTGCCAAGGTGTATTGAGGAATAGCATGTAATAGTATAATAGGATATTGAAAATTTAATACAACAGACAAAAGTGAGCTTTTAATTTACTTGTGTGTTACGGGGGAGTCTTATGCAGGTAAAGACGGTAAAGCGTTTGGGCGAATTGTTACTTGATGCTGGTATCATTGATTTCGAGCAGCTTGAAAATGCGCTCACACTGCAAACAACAAATGGCAAAAAACTTGGTGAGGTACTGGTTGATCAAGGCATAGTAGACGAAAGAAAAATTGCGGAAGTATTGGAATTCCAGCTTCGCATACCTTTTATTGACCTGAGTGCCATCAATATCGATAATAATATATCCTCTCTGATAAGTGAAAATCTTGCCAGAAAGTATTCGGTCATCCCCATTCGCAAGGAAAATAATGAATTGATAATAGCAATGGCCGACCCTCTTGATCTTTTTGCGATCGAAGATATACGGATTGCCACTAGTCTGCAGATAAAGCCAGGTATTGCTACCAGAACCGAAATTATAAATGCGATTGACAGGCATTTCGGTAAAGAGAGTGCTGAAAAGGCAGTAGAAGACTTTAAAAAGGAATATGATTTTGAACAGATCGAAGATCTGGATGATGATCTGTTGAGCGAAGTGGATAATGCGCCTGTCGTTCGTCTTGTCAATTCGCTCATTCAGCATGCCATCAAAGCGAGGGCCAGCGATATACATGTCGAACCTTTGGAAGACAGTTTCAGAGTCAGGTTCAGGATCGATGGCGAACTTCAGGAAATCATGAAATCATCCAAAGCTGCACTTTCGGCAATTGTTACCAGAATCAAAATAATCGGCAGGATGGATATCGCAGAAAAAAGGCTCCCCCAGGACGGAAGAGTTGAGATGAATATAGATGGAAAAGACATCGATATGCGTTTGTCCGTCCTGCCGACCGTTTATGGCGAAAAGGTCGTTATGAGGATTCTTGGAAGAAGCGACCTCCTCGTATCAAAAAGCGAGCTTGGTTTCACTCCTGAAAATGAAGAATTCTTTAACAGAATAATCAAAAGTTCCAACGGCATCATCCTTCTGACCGGTCCTACCGGGAGCGGCAAGACCTCTACGATGTATACTATATTGAATGAATTAAATAAAACGGACAGGAACATCATTACTGTTGAAGACCCCGTTGAATATAAGCTTGAAGGCATTAACCAGGTTCAGGTGAACCTGAAAGCGGGACTTACTTTTGCCAGCGGCCTCAGATCCATATTGCGCCAGGATCCGGATATTATCATGATCGGAGAAATCAGGGACTCCGAGACAGCTCAGATAGCTGTCAGAGCTGCCATTACCGGGCATCTGGTTCTCAGCACTGTACATACGAACGATTCGGCCTCTACAGTGTCGCGGCTTGCGGATATGGGCATAGAACCTTATCTGCTTTCATCTTCGCTTGTCGGGATAATCGCCCAAAGGTTGGTAAGGAAGATATGCAGAAATTGCATCACGGCTTATAATCCCGACCATTCTGAAATGATGCTTCTGAAATTGAAGGATTCTGTACCGCTATATAGAGGAGAAGGTTGTACCTTATGCAATTACACCGGTTATAAAGGAAGGACGGCCATACATGAGGTCATGCTTATCAACCGTGAAATCAGGGACATGATCGAAAGAAGGGCTACGATCGACCAATTGCGGCAGATTTCGGCGCGCTTCGGTATGAAGACCCTCAGGGAGAACTGTGTAAGTCTTGTATTGAACGGAACCACTACGGTTGAAGAACTTATAAAAGTGACATACAGTATTGATTGAAAAGGAGAAATATGACCGATATTATTGAAGTCTTGAAAAAGGCTATTGGGATGAAGGCTTCAGATATTCATGTTACTGTCAACCTTCCGATTATGGTAAGGGTGAATGGGGTTTTGAAGCGTTTGGATGATAATAAACTCACGCCTGACGATGCAATACAGTATTCGATGCAATTGATGAATGAACAGCAGTCCGCACGATTCGAAGCAACCGGAGAGGTCGATTTCTCATATGCGATACCGCATCTCAGCAGATTCCGTGTGAATCTGTATAAGCAAAGAGGCAGTGTATCAATAGCCATAAGGGTCAATTTTGTCAAGATACCCTCTACGGAAGACCTCGGATTCCCGGATGTAATTAGGGAAATGGCTCTTAAGCCAAGAGGGCTCATCCTTGTCACGGGCCCCACCGGTTGCGGGAAAACAACAACGTTGGCATCCATGCTCGGTCATATCAATCAGAACCGTAACTGTCATGTCATCACGCTTGAAGAACCGATAGAATATCTGCATTCCCATAATAAAAGCATAATTAACCAGCGGGAGGTCGGATCCGATACCCTTAATTTCGCCAATGGCTTGAGAGCTGCGCTGCGTGAAGATCCTGACGTCATCCTGGTAGGTGAAATGAGGGATTTCGAAACGATTTCCACTGTTATTACCGCTGCTGAAACAGGGCATTTCGTCATGTCAACATTGCATACTCTGGATGCGGCGTCATCCATAGATAGAATGGTCGACGTGTTTCCATCATACCAGCAGCAGCAGATAAAAGTCCAGCTTTCAAACGTCCTCCAGGGCATAATTTCACAGCAACTACTCCCCGCCATGAATGGGCTTGGAAGAGTCGCGGCGTTGGAGATACTTGTAGCGACGGACGCGGTCAGAAATCTGATCCGTGAGGGAAAGACGCATCAGATTGACACGGTAATCCAATCGGGAGCCAGATTCGGGATGCGATCCATGGATTATTCTTTAAGCGAGCTTGTCAGGAACAATACGGTTTTAAAGGAAGATGCAGAGGCAAAGTGCGTGGATCATGAGTTGTTCAGAAGGTATCTTTATCAAACGGCATATGGTATATAAGGACGGTGAAATCGGAATATGCCCCTTTACAAGTATACTGCATTAAGTGATGGCGGACAGACTATTGAAGGCACTTTTGTGGCAGGCGACAGAGGCCAGATACTCAGGATGATCTTTGAAAAAGGCTATCACCCTGTCAGTATTGAGGCGGTTAAAGAACGCAAGGAAATCCATCTGACTTCCTATCTGAAGAGGATTAAGTTAAGGGATCTTGCGATATTCTGCCGGCAATTCTGTACAATGCTCAAGGCGGGCATAACTATCATTAAGTGTCTCGATATACTTGAACAGCAGACTGAAAACAAAAGGTTTAAAACCATTATAAATGAGATGTTCCAGGAAGTCCAGAAAGGCATGGCCTTATCCGAAGCTATGAGGGATCACCGGGAGTTTCCCGAACTGCTTGTGAATATGGTTGAAGCTGGAGAAATCAGCGGTACGATAGATACTATTATGGACAGGATGGCAATGCATTTTGAAAAGGAAAACAAGCTAAGGGGCAAGATAAAGACCGCAATGGTATATCCTGTAGTATTATGCTGTCTTGCCACTGTTGTTGTCATATTTCTCCTGACCTTTATCATGCCGATGTTCATTGACCTTATAACATCTTCCGGCGGCTCACTCCCGTTTCCTACAAGAGTTATGCTTAAACTCAGCGATATTTTAAGGAGCTATTGGTATATGGTCATCATCGTTGTTGCCGGCGGTATTGCGGGGATCAGATATTATCTGAGGACCGAAAATGGCAAGCGTGCTTGGGATAAGTTGAAGCTCAGCCTGCCTATTATAAAAAGTGCTTCTACGAAGGTCTACACATCGCGTTTTTCTCGTACGCTGGCCACCCTCCTGTCGAGTGGCATACCGTTGCTGCAGTCTCTGGAGGTGGTCGCGAAGGTGATTGGGAATACCATTGTATCAGATGGTCTGATGAATGTCAGGGAGGAGATTCGCAAAGGTACGGATCTTTCCACTCTTATCAAAAAAATGGGGATTTTCCCGCCAATAATCGATTCAATGATGAAGGTAGGGGAAGAATCAGGATCCCTTGATGACCTTCTGCTTAAGGTCGCCGGCTTCTATGACGATGAAGTGGAAACCGCTATGCAGAAGCTTATTGCCTTGCTTGAACCGTTGCTCATTATTTTTATGGCTCTCATAATAGGGTTTATAATCGTGTCTATGGCGCTTCCTTTGTTTGAGATGTTCGGCGCTGTGGATAGAATGTAGGAGGTATATCGGGTTGAATGGCAGGATGGTTTCTATAGATATAGGAAACAGGAATATCCATATCATAGAAGGCAGACAGACGGCAAAGGGTATGGAGATAAGGAATATGGTTGTGATGCCTACGCCTGTCAACACTGTCTCTGACGGCAGGATCGACGATCCTGTCCCCTTAAGGATGGCAATAAACGATATTTTACGGGATAAAGGATTCCGCAGCAAAAACGCGGTAATCACGATCCAGAGCAATTCCGTGGTATCGCGGGAATTTGTGTTGCCGCGCCCGGCGAAAGAGTATATTGGGAACGTCGTCGCGTTTGAAATGGGACAGTTCCTGCCGCCTTCGCAGAACGGCGGTTATAATGTCCAATATAAGGTACTTGATGAATTTGAATCTGACGGGGTGAAGAAAATCAAGGTCAGGGTTGCGGCAATGCCCAAGATGATAGCGGGGGAATACTTCGCATTTGTAAAAAGCCTTGGATTGAGACCTATAGCCTTGGATATGCATGCAAATTGCATCTCAAAGCTTTTTTGCAGAAATTTGCAGATAAACGATGTGCAACTGGGTTTGGATATGAATATCGCCATCATAGATATTGGATACAGAAATACGGGGATAAATATTATCTCACAGGGGCATCTCGAATTCAGCAGATATCTGTCCAGCGGGGTCCGTGAGGTAGATGCCGCGATTTCCAGCCATTTTGGCATTTCCATCGAGAAGGCCGAGCAGGTGAAGATAAAAAAACTCAACCTTGAAACCGACGAGAGTTCGTATGATACCGGCAGCGAAACGCTGAAAGCCGTCCAAGGCTTGATATCGTCATGGACCGGAGAGATACAGAAAGTTATCCAATACTTCAGTCTTAAGAATTCGGATAATAAGGTAAACATGGTCTTCCTCTGCGGAGGAGGCGCGAATCTTGCCGGATTGCCGGCATATCTCGAAAAGCTCCTTGAGTTGCCGGTAAGAAAGATTGAAAGTATGAGCAATGTAGCTTTTAAGGGAAGCAAAGATACCATGAGTATAGAATACATTATAAATACGATTGGCGCTCTAATAAGATTCTGATAGGTGGTGTGCTTTTTGGCGGATATTAATTTTTTTGGCGAGACGCTGAGTCAGGAAAGCAAGACAAAGAAAAAGGGCTTTTATATCACGCTCATAGTGTTATGCCTGTTTATTGTCACAGCAAGCATGTATATCCTGACGGAGTTCATGGCTGCTGATATCACAAGGAATATTAGTGAACTCAAAGGATATTTGAGCGACATCAAGGTTGTCGAGAAGATGGAGGCAATAGAAGCAAAGAAAAGACAAATAGCCATCCTTTCTGAATATGGCGCTGTTATTGAAGCGATCGATGCCGATTTCAGCAAGAACAATATGATCACAAGCCAGCTTTTATTAAGGATAAATGAAGCCGTTCCGTCGCATACCACTTTTAATGCGATCTCTTGTACGGATGATAATATCACGATAATGGCGTCAAGTCTCAATCGAACCGAATCGGCCGAATTTCTGCATAATCTTAAAGCCCTCGGGATTTTTGAGGATGTCTTTATGCAATCTGTCCAGGAGACAGATGGTACGGTAACCTGTCTTTTTACTGTAAACTGCACATTGAAGGTAAAGGATGTGAGTGGAGAATGAACATCACCAGCAGGGAGAAGGTACTTTTGCTAATTCTACTTATAGCGATCCTGATTGCTGCCGAGTATTATTTCGTCTTTTCTCCTCAGATAGAAAAAATATCCGAACTCGAAAATGAACGGATAGACTGCCTTGAAAAAGTGAGGCAGGCAAAATCAGATATCGACAGGGAGGACTCGCTCGATACTGAGAAGGATTTGTTGAAAAAGACGATATCAGATAAATATATGTTCTATTACCCTTATATTTCACAGGAAAAGATCATTGTAATGCTTAATGATCTCTATAATCGGTCTTCTTTGAAAATCGAATCGATGAATTTCGAGCCGGTCAGCGATTTGGCGATAAGCAAGATTGAGAATGAAGAGGACAAATCAGGGGAGTCCTCGGTGGATTTCGGCAAAATCAGTACGTTGGTTCAGGAATATGCGGAGTTTTCCAACCTGAAGATACATAGTTATTTTACTGACGGCAAGCCTTCGGTGTATTCAATGCTCGTAACGTTCCCATTCAACGGAACATATGCCCAGTTGATGAGATTCATAAAAAGCATTGAAGGTCTACACAAGGCTGTGACGATAGAATCACTGGATGTTTCGTCTAAATCCGACAGTGGGCTGGGAGGCTCGATGTCGTTGATATTCCTCGCAGTGCCATGGATAGAGGGCGATGATGTTACTTACGGATCATGGCCATATAATAATGCCTATGGCGCCGATGACCCTTTTGCATCGATGACGGTCACGGATCAAACCCCCGGTCAGGGGGATGATCAGGCGGCGGGGCGGTGATCTTTATAGTTCTTAGATCAAAAAAAGGTGGTACTTTAGTGCTTGTAGCTTGCATAATGGCCATAACGGCCATCCTTGGCGCAGCATACATAGGAATCAGCCTGAATGACACAAAGAATATGAAATATCAGGAAAACGGCATGAAGGCGTATTATCTCGCACGTTCCGGCGCAGATGCCGTTGCCGTGACCATAATGAGCCATCCTGACAGGGCGCTGGAACTCATCGACGCTCCAAGATCTGAATCGAACACCCAGATAGATACCGGAAGTTTTGATGTTGATATTGAAAAAGGCACGTGGCAGGGGCTTGTCCATGAGGTTGTTGTAAGTGCGACAGGATATGCCGGTAATGTGCATGATACTGTGGTGGTTACGCTTAAGCAATTGACCGTATCCGAATTGTTTGATAAAGCCATGTATGCCAATTCTAACCTTGACCTGAAGAATATGGTTATAAATGGGGATGTCCAATCAGCTGGACAAATCGTTCCTCCAAAAAAGGAGGAGGATTTTAACGGGACAGCTTACCCTAATCAGCGACGGGATTATTATCTGCCCGAGTTCCCTGATCCGCCGTCATATGACATGGGTAATCCGGTAAATATCGGCAACAAACAATCCCTCGTCATAGATTCGAGCTACACTTTCAGCAGTATAGATGTGGGTAACGGCGGTACTTTGATTTTCAGGCTGGACGATTCAGAACGGCAGGTTATGCAGATAGTAGCAGACAGTATTTCTATTGATGAAGAGCTTTCACTCGAATTGGCGAATCCGGATAGTATCATTGAGCTGTATATAAATAATTCAATTGCTTTCAAGACGAAGGGATCCATCAATAATGCCCTGCCCAGGAACTTATTTATATATCTGGCTGCGGGCAGCAGCCTGGATATCCAGGCAAACAAGACGTTGAATGCGTATATAATCGGACCTGACGCCACTGTCAGCATGCAAAGCAACAAAACAACCATCAACGGGGCGATTATCGCCGATACCTTGGAGGGCGGGAATGGAACAATTAATTATGTCGCGTTTCCGGAATCAGGAAACTATTTTGCTGAGGCGGTCAGGTATGAAATTGTAAAATGGAGCAAATGAGTAAAATGGTCAAATCGGATAAGAAAAGTGGTTTTTCATTAGTGGAAGTGATATTGTCACTTGCGATCATGGGGATGCTGGCGCTGTTTTTTATGCCATTGTTTACGGGCAGTTACAGGCAGGTTGCCCATATCGGCAATCTGAGCCGGATCGTATTCCAATCCCAGCAGGATATGGAATTACAAATCGGGCAAGGTACCGATACAAAGGACTTTACTTTGATAATAGTCCTTCCCGGATTGGATGATCCGATCAGTGTACAGGGGGAATATTTCACCGATGGCAAGCTTTCGATGTTCCTTCCTGCGGATTGAGGCTGAGATGAAGGTGATGGTCAGGAAAACAACTGCAAATAGCGGCTTTACGATGCTTGAAGTGCTGCTTGCCATATTGCTGTCAGGCTTGATTGCGCTACTTGCATATAACTTCTACTTTTTATCGGAACGGGCTTTTGCTGGCGGCACGGAACAATTGAACGCACAATATGATATAAGGAAGATCTCGGAAAAAATCACCGGAGAGATCCGCTTTGCGTCTGAAGTGGCACTGCTGGCTGAGACAGACGCCATACCGGATACGGTGGATAATGAAGATCGCTACCTGTTCCTGCAGCAGCAGGGTGGTGATGTTTATCTCGTATACAGGGACATAAATGGTGATGTCAGTTATCTGACCGGAGAGGAAGCCAGTCTGGTTTTTACGGCACAAAATCCTTACAAAAGTCTGAATTTTAAAATTGAGACAATTTTCAGCGGCAGGCAGTTTTCTATTGAATCCGACGTCAACATCCTGAACCTTGGCAAGGATGTAACGGTAACAGATGATACCGGATCTGAGGACGCTGTGGCTATACGTTTCAAATCCGGCGCCGGCGGGTCGGGCGCAGCGAGTCTTACCATGAGCGGTGTCCCTGCAGGATCAGGTGTGTTGAATACCGCATATGTCGGGTATTTCACAGCGGAGGGCGGTACAGGTTCATATTATTATTATCTTTATTCTGGCACTCTTCCAGATGGTCTTGTTCTTGGTTCTGACGGCACGTTGTCCGGTATACCTGCGGCAGCGGGTACATTCAGCTTTATTATAAGGTATACCGACAGTTCATCGCCGGTACTTACGGCATATTATTCGTACATCATTACCGTAACGAATCCTTCTGAGCCCCATGCACCTGTTGCCTCTGATGTATCAATCATAGGCGAAGCCAAACAGAATAAGACACTAACCGGAGTATATACGTATAGTGACCAGGACGGCGATCCTGAGGGTGCTTCGATGTTCAAATGGTACCGGTGCGATGACGCCGACCCGGCAGGCAAGGTTGAGATAAGCGGGGCGACAGGTTCAAGCCTTATCCTTGGCACAGTCGATATAGGCAAATATATTTTCTTTCAGGTCACGCCTGTTTCAACTGTCGAGCCGGTGATCGGAGGCGCCGCTTTAAGCCAGCCTGCGGGACCGGTCGTTGCCAATTCAAAACCGGTGGCGAATAATATTTTTATTTCGTATTCAAAGTTACAGTCAGGGAAGACGATAACCGGCAATTATACCTACAGCGACGCAGACGGTGACGCAGAAGGCATAAGCGTATATCGCTGGTACCGCCACAGCACGCCAAATGCCCCGCTGAGTTCGCTGACGCTTATAAAAACAAGTACGTCGCGTCCTGCCACATACAAGCTGACACAATCCGACAAGAATAAATACATATATTTTTCTGTGGAACCAAAGGCGCTGTCCGGGGAAACCCCCGGCGATATCACGGTTGGTATAAGCGTAGGACCTGTCAAATAACGAAATGAATTGTTAAGCCATATATACAGATGAAGATAATGGAAGGGAGGGGTACTGAAGCATGATGGAAAAAACAAACAAAAGAAAAAAGGAGGGCGGCGCCGCCGGAGGAATTTCGTTAGATGCTGCTGCGCGTAACTATTATGGCGATCCAAGTAATGAGAAGCTCGATGAATTAGTAAATTGTGCCAAGATCTATGTAAATTACTTTGCTTCCATCTATGGCGGAGGGTGCTCGATTGATGACTTGAGACAGGAAGGCATCGAAGGGCTGCTGAAGGCGGTGAAGCACTTCAATCCGGCCTTGGGGGTATCATTCACTACATATGCGGGTCATTGCATCATTGGCGAGATCCGTCATTATGTCAGGAAGGAGATACGTTATTACAGACCCGGCTCTGTAGCCGACCTTCAGTACAAAATCGGCCTTTATATCGAAGAGACTTTCAAGGAGACAGGCGAAGCGCCTTCATTGTATGATATTTCACTCAAGTTCAACGTAAAAGAGGATAGTATTAATGAGATAATGAAGGCTGGTCTTGTTAATTTTGATGAGGTCAAGATTACAAGGATAGCTAACCGACAGGAAGAAAGCTTTAAACTGATACTTGAAGACAGGATAATGATAGAGCAGGCCATGGAAAAGCTGTCAGAGATGCAACGCAAGGTCATGTATATGCTTTTCTACAACGGCATGACGCAGGAGGATGCCTCCGCCAAACTCGGTATAAACCAGCGTAAGGTATCACGGCTTAAGCAAAAGAGCCTGCTTGATCTGAAGAAGATACTTATGGAAGCAGGGATCAACTGATATTGGTCAGCAAACAGAAAAACGGCATAACCGAAAAGGTTATACCGTCCCTGTTTAAGAAAGATAACTCTATTCTTTTATCTGCGTGGCATGCACACGGCTACTTGGTCACTATGAAATCGGTTCCTCCTTCAGGAGCCTCAAGAGTAACAGTGATTACGTGCGTAGTGGTATTATGAGCCACGGTGACACTGGTGTAAGAACTCGACTTCAATTTTGCCGTAGCTGCTTCCTGCGTAGCGATATCAAGCAGATTTGCGGTTTTTACCTTGGCAAGAAGATCATCACCATCTTCGGTGACTTTACCGGTCTCTGTTACATAAATCGCGCATGCATTGGCTATCGACTGCGCAAGCGTCTGGTCGGCCGATACACGGGCTTTTTCGGTGTAACCGATGAGTCTCGGGACGACGAGCAGGGCAAGGACGCCGAGTATTGAGATGACCACGATCATCTCAATCAATGTGAAGCCTTTGTTGTTCTTTCTTAATCTTTTAAGAAAGAAATTGTACATTTGTAAAACCCCCTAATATAAATAGTTTTGTCTTAGTGTGTATACTAATTATACCGCCGTTGTCGGGTTTTTAGACACATTACGCAAAAAATGTTCATTATTCGATATTTTTTTACTTTTTTTTAAAATAACATATTTTATAAATTTACACTTAAGTTACGTTATGATATAGTAAATGTGGGCTCTCCTTTCGTGCCACCTCATTAAATTGTAACTTAGTAGGAGGGATACCATTGTTCAGGCAATATATAGATGCCGCCGTTTCTTTTTTCGGTTCCAACCTCAATCTCATAATCCCCGGACTCATTGTATTCCTTATGATATATTGGTATATAAGGTATGATAGCCGTACGCTCACGAAGATCATGAAGTCGTTGAGGACTGTCAACGACGGGCTCTATTTTATCAGCGGGTATTCCATCGATAACCTTAAAAAGGTCAACAGCATTTTTATGGAGGAAAACCTTCATTCCAGCCTTATAAATAAATGGGATGAGTTTTATTATAGTTTCAAAAGTATAATGGGGAGCGGCAGATGTCCTGTAATAGAAGATTATTTTAACGTGACCGGCATTATTACCATTCCTGCCCATAGGAAAAAGGTCGAGATGATACCCGGGCTTTTAATCGCCCTCGGTGTGCTCGGGACGTTTGCCGGGATAATCCTCGGGCCGGCGGGCATCGGTTTCCCCGGAAGCAATCTTATACAGATAAACATAGAAACCCTCATGAACGGATTGGCAACTTCATTGCTCTCTTCAGTGGCAGGCATCGCGGCGGCAGTGGTTTTCCAGCTTATGGACAGGCGTATTTTCAATAAAGCCATCCAGCAATTACACATGTTCCGTGACAAAATGGAGATGCGAATCCCCACGTCAAAAAACACGCAATATATGGAATTGATGCTCAATGAGCAGAAACAGATAGGGAAGGACCTGAAGAACATCGCCAATGAAGTGACCGGGAAATTGCATCAATACATCGTGAACGACCTCCTGCCGGTCACGACTAAGACCTATGAGGAGGCGTTGAAGAATTATGTATCGCCCTCGATAGATCAGATGAACGAGGCGATAGAGAGGATATCGGTCGCCGCGACCACCGTCCAGTCTGAAAATATGCAGATCATGGCTGATAGCTTCCTTGACAGGTTGAATGCGTCCATTTCGGAATATACCGGGCGTTTCGCACAAAATATTGTCAATATATCGGATAAGCTTGAAATGGCCGGCAGAGATATGCATATGCTGCTGACCGAGCTCAACAGGACAATCGTGCTGCAGAACGAGGTCAATTCATCATCCGAGTCATTCATTAAAGTAGTGGCACAGTACAATAAGGACACGCTGCAGATGGACAGGGACATCGTCGAAACACTGGAGAACGCCAAGAATATGGCGGTTAGCATGAATGAATTTGTCAACTCTTCTAAGGAGTCCCTTGAGAGGCTGGAGCAGCAGCGCGAGGCTATGCGTAACGATTATGACGACTATTTCCGCATGATGGGCGATCAGGTGTCGCATGTGGGTGACGATCTCAGGTTCAACATTGAAAGCATATTGTCACGATTCTCTGACGTTGCCGGCGGTACCTTTGATAAGATGGAGAGCCATATCGGTGCGGCAGTTTCCAAACTGGAGAATATAGTGAACAATCTGCTGGTAAGCATTGACGAGCAGATCAGGAATATCAGCCTGTACGCGAACGAAATGCACGGCGGTATGGATATGCTAAACACCAATTTCAAATCCACTGTCGCAGAGTTCAATGAAAAGGTTCATATCGGTATTATCGCCACTTTTGAGGATTTTGACAAAGGCATGTCAGAAATCACCGCAAGGTTCGGACAGGTGGCCGGAGAGATAAGGGACGCACTGGGCGGGCTTCCCAAAGCGATAGGTGCTTTAAAGGAAAAGATGGATAATGCTGTCAGGGACGGCAAATGATTATGGAATTTACTCCGGTCAAATTTTATAAAAGTCTGGAAAAACTGCGTGTTCAGTTTCCGCTGCCGGAGGAGATCGCAGCTGCCCATCCTGATGAGGCGGTACTGGAAAAGCTTGAGGGGCGTATCAGACAGACCCCTTTTACTTCTATCCATAGACTTGCACTTTCATTGTCGAACAGTGATTTGGGCATGGTCTTACATTTGCTTGCCAGTTGTGGTAACGATGGGTTGGTTCCCGAAGGATCATCTTCAGGTTTATCCTCGAAAATATATGAGATTATCAGGATCAGGGTGCGCAAAGATTTCTTTTATATCAACTGGGCGATGATCCAATATTATCCCTGTAATACGTATCTTGAAGAGGCAATGGACATTATCTGCCAATATGTGAAGCAAGAATACCGCGATGAATTCGAGAGTATGCCCATCAGCAGGATCGCTGCGCTCAAGGGTGAAGAGATGATTGCCGCGGCATTATCGTCGTTGAATTCGGGAACCGCCGGTGTGGAAGAGTTTGTCAAAGACTATCGCATCATTTTGGATAGCCCGTTTGCTGCAAAAATCTTGATCGGCTACTTCTCAGATGCTGAAAAGAACATATTCGTAAGGAACGAGGCATATCTGCGGAAGCTTTTTCTTACGTTGCCTGAGTGCCCGAAGTGGCATTGCGACATAATGGAATCATATCTGCTCGGACTCGGTATTACAGATTATTCAGATGATTTGAACGGTCTGATCCTTGACAACTGCGGGAAGCCTGGCGCCGATAGTTTATTCTGGCAGACTGTAAGCAAAGATGCACAAAAGAAGTTCAAAGGGTGGTTATCCCTAAAGACGATAGGATCGTGTTATGGCGAAGAGAGTCGTAAATACAATTTTTGGAAGTCATATGCCGACTATATTACCCGATTCGATGTGGATAAAACAACAGGCGTTGCCTTCATGCATTTTAAAGATTTTGTCGTTGTTGATATGTCGGTGGATGAACCGACAGAATATATGTATAAACTCAGGGTCTTCAACATCGCGTACGCCGAATATCTTTCCGCATCCGGTAATGGCCGCTTCAGCAAATGGTCATATCAAACGGATAAGGCTTTAAGCGCCAGGGTCATAACCGAAATCGAGGATACGGACGCAGAGGTCTACAGGCTGGAGATGGAGGATGTGGGGATACTTCATGCCCGTCGCCTCCTCGATATGAAAGTGTGATATGCGTTGCAATGCGGCGTCAGCATCGCCTCTGGCTATGTGATCCGGCGGCACTCGAGGTAATAATGCTTGTCTTCGGGGGCTCCGATAGAAAAGGTCTTCCGCGGGAGTTTGCCTTCTCTTATTATTGTGTTGAAGAACTCATCCTTGTTCATCGACGGAAGTAAAAATCCGGTCGAATCGGTTCGGTTTTGCACAATACCCGCCACCGCTGTGTCTTCGTGGACATAATCGATCCTGATATGTTTCAGCAGTTCGACGGCGCTGTCGAGGCAATGCTGAAGCGTACCTGTTTCAAGCCTGTGAGGGCTTCCCGCAAATTCAAGGATGCCGCGCGAACCTTTTGAAATGAAGGGTATGGCATGTATACCCGGCTTTTTATTTTTATATGCCTGGTTATATGCCCGGTCGGCGGATTCTTTCCAATCGCATTCGCTGCTGATGAAGGTGATTCTCATTGTCATCGGAGCGGGCAAAGCACGCTTTATTGCGTCCAGCAGACTGTGGACATCCGTACCGAACGCTATTCTGTGGATGGGCCTGAAATCGAATGCCTCATCGTGGATGTTCGAGACCTCGACAAGCGCATATCTCGCGGGGTGATGCCCTGTGCCGTGCTCTGTGCTGTGCCCTGTGCCGGCAGCTGCCCGGTTTGCCGCCGTGCCTGCCTCTTTTATCCTCTCCCAATGCAGTTTTGCCGCGGCAAGCGAATGATTGCCGTCGCCGACGGCAAAGAGCATCGACGATTGCATCG
>CAYWGM010000001.1:88507-89593 GCA_964457875.1 uncultured Eubacteriales bacterium
TTCAAGTTTGTCGGCGAATGCCGCCAGGATATCCAAATGTTCGTCAGGAGTTGTGCGATAACCTTTAATATGGCCGCCGTCTTTCATTAATTCGATGTCATAGACCTTCTCCAAACGACCGAGGTTGCTTTCGAAGGCATTGAACATATCAAGGGATTTGTCATCTGCGAGCAGGATCACATGCGACAATTCGAGCGGGGCGTTTTGCCTGATCCTGATCCGCGGCGGCAAGCGGTCGAGGATCGTGCCTTCGCTTGCCCTGATCAGCGACAGCGAGTTTTCGGAGTAATCATAAGCTTCAAGGTCAATTGCAAGCACAAGGCCTTTTTTTGTTTTGCCCGAGGATAATGTCCTCTTGGTATAGATCATGCAATTGCCTATGCTGCCAAGCGTTCCGTCGCCGATATACTGATGCATCGTGGAATTGATCCTGTCCAGCCGCTCATCGGTATCAGGCGAACAGCAGTAAATCTCCGGCAGTATCATATGTAATGCCGAAGGGCTTTGTCCTATGTAACCGTATACCGAATCCCAGTATTCGGGCTGGGAAGTGAACTGGTCACATGCCACTACCGGCCATTTTGTCATGCCGGCTGAAGGCAAAAGTATTTCCGGAACGGTCACTCCGGCGCCGGCCAATCTTTTGAGCACTTTATCCGCATCGCGCATGTCGTTTATATTATCTGTTTTCATTGTCACCTTCTATCTTTTGTTCAATTTATTATACACAAAATCAATTGTAAACGAAATCTATTGTAAACGAAATGCAAAATGCCATTATTTGACACGCTTTCAACGCGGAATTTTTTAATGCAGTTGATGGAATAATATGAACAAGATGACGCGGCGTATAAGGCGGGATAGCTTAAATGCATTGGTACAGTGAGGTTATCGGGATGCCTCTTGTCTGCATGGAAAACGGGAAGAAGATGGGCAGCATCAAAGACATCGTCTTTGATTTCAAGACTGGTGAAGTAAAAGGATTGCTGATCGAAAACAACAACTTTTTCAGCAGTACCGGTATAATCGGTCTTGACGGAGTGATGAGCATCGGCAAGGACTCGATTATCGTGAAGGGCCAACGGA
>CAYWGM010000001.1:89693-92472 GCA_964457875.1 uncultured Eubacteriales bacterium
CGCAGGAATAAGGGCGCAGGAAAGAGGTGAGCACATTGTTGATGAAAGGTTTTGCAAAAGGGATGATCATAGGCGGGATCGTGGGTGCATCGATAAGCATGGCAATGAACAGCGACATGATGCATGGCAAGAGAAAACGCAGGATAATGAAAGCGGGAAGACATTTTATGAGACGCACCGGTGAATTTATCAGCGATACCATCGGAATGTTCAGATGATGTCCGTTTAAAGACAGCTGTTAAGGGAGTGATCTTTGAATTGCAACCGGGTAAGGCGCTGCGGTATGCGGTCATCGTATTGCTGGCAGCCGCAGTAATTGTTTTCGTGTATTTTAATAGAGTCAGGCTGGGGAGGATAGTCTCCCCATTTTTTATTGCGGTGATAATCGCCTATATCGTGAATCCGTTCGCCGAGAGGCTTCAGAGGCGCAAGGTACGCAAGACGGCCGCCATATTGCTGGTGTATGCCTTTTTCACCGGTCTCATCGTGTCGGTCGTGTATTTCCTTGTGCCCGAAATGGCGAAGAATGCCGCTGACCTGGCGAATACCCTTCCCGAGATAGCGAACCGGTACCAATCGGTCATCAACGGCTTTATTTCGTCAATCAAAAACAGCGGCTGGTCGAATGACGTCAAGACGCTGGTGCTGTCCGAGATCGGCAGCATCACCTCCATGATCCAGAACACCGCGGCGGGCGTGCTGGACCGGGTGATGTCCTCCATTGGCGGGATCGTCACTTTTTTGTTTGATTTTTCGCTTGCGTTGGTGGCGGCGTATTATTTCATCAAGGACAAGGAATTCTTCAAGTCGGCGGCGATGTCGCTGACACCCAAGAAATACAGGGGCATCGTCGAAAAGGCGGGGAAGGACATCAACCAGGTGCTGACGTCTTTTCTTTACGGGCAGCTCATTGCCGCCCTCGCGGTGGGGGTGCTGGAGTCGCTCGGACTTTTGATCGCCGGCGTCAAGTATCCTTTGATACTCGGCATGTTCGGCGGTTTCGCCAATATAATCCCGTATTTCGGCCCCTATATCGGAGCCGTCCCAGCGGTGGCCCTGTCGCTGATAGAATCGCCTGTCAAAGCAATATGGACGGTGCTTGTTTTCGTCATCGTCCAGCAAATCGATAATTCCTTCATTTCTCCCAAGGTCATAGAGCACAGGCTGGGTCTCCATCCCATCACGACCCTGGTGGCGGTGCTTGCCGGCCAGCATTTTTTCGGCCTGATAGGCATGTTTGCGTCGGTTCCTGTTGTAGCCATAATAAAGGTGGTGTTCCGCCGCATCGTTGACACCGTGGCATAATAAGTAATAATAATCATTCAGTGCTTGATAATGTCTTACTGGGCAAAATTTCAACTAATGGGACAGATAACATCCATAAATTTCCATGATTCGTATGATTATACGGTTTTATGCCATTTTAGGTATAAATATGCGTGATAATGGGATTTTACACTTTAAGTGCGCCCATTACTTGATATTTTGACCATTAGCACAAGGCAAGGATACTCAAAACAGGCATTCTTGACACTGCCTGCCCCGTCCTATATTATTATTACAACTGTTGTAAATGTATTAGAACGGTGGTTTGACGAATGCACAAATACGGCCTGAACGAATTGCGAAAAATGTATCTGGATTTCTTCGAGAGCAAGGCGCATTATAAGCTCCCCAGCTTCCCGCTGGTGCCGAGGAACGATCCGAGCGTGCTGCTCATCAATGCCGGCATGACGCCTATGAAGCCGTATTTCACAGGGGAGCAGGAGCCGCCTTCGAAGAGGGTGACCACATGCCAGAAATGCTTCAGGGCGGTGGATATCGACAACGTCGGCGTCACCGCGAGGCATGCGACGTTTTTCGAGATGCTGGGCAATTTCTCGTTCGGCGATTATTTCAAGCAAGAGGCTATCGGCTGGGCATGGGAGTTTATAACCGACGTCCTGAATCTGCCCCAGGACAAACTCTGGGTGACCGTTTATCTGGAAGATGACGAGGCATATGATATATGGAAGAAAAGAGGATTTCCGGAAGGCAGGATCGTAAAACTCGGCAAGAAGGATAATTTCTGGGAGCACGGCACAGGTCCTTGCGGTCCCAGTTCCGAGATACATCTGGACAGGGGCGAGGCATACGGGTGCGGCAGACCGGATTGTAAACCGGGCTGCGACTGCGACAGGTTCATAGAGTTCTGGAATCTTGTGTTCACACAGTTCAACAAGGACGAAAACGGCGACTACACCTTGCTGCAAAAGAAGAACATCGACACGGGCATGGGGCTGGAGAGGCTCGCTTGCGTCGTCCAGCAAGTCGACTCGATATTTGACGTCGATACCATAAAAAATATAATCAGGCACATATGCAGGATTTCCGGCGTGGAATACGGCAACAGGCCGGGGCATCCACCGGCGGCATCGGCTCCTATGACGCGGAAGTCCGACACGTCGGTGAGGATCATCGCCGACCATATGAGGGGCGCCGTTATGATGGCCGCGGAAGGGATATTGCCTTCCAACGAGGGTCGTGGGTATATCCTCAGAAGGCTGCTGCGCCGGGCGGCGCGGCACGGCAAGCTGATAGGCTTGGACAGGCCGTTCCTCTGCGAGATAGCTGACACTGCCATTAAAGAATCATCGGACGCATATCACGAACTCGATGAAAAGAGCCGGAGCATCCTCAGGATCATATCGGCTGAAGAGGAGCGCTTCAATAAGACGATCGATCTGGGGCTCGGAATACTGAACGAATATATTTCAGGCGCAAAAATGGAGAAGGCGGC
>CAYWGM010000001.1:92572-96642 GCA_964457875.1 uncultured Eubacteriales bacterium
ATATCCGGGGCCATATCGGGTGTGATATCGGGAGACCAGGCCTTCAAGCTGCACGACACATACGGATTCCCGCTCGACCTGACAAGGGAGATAGCGCTGGAGAATGGCCTGGTTGTTGACGAAGAAGGCTTCAAGGCTGAGATGCAAAAGCAGCGGGTGAGGGCGAGAGAAGCCGCAAAGGCGAAGGATGCTTCGGCATGGATCCGGTCGGGCGGAAGCCATGAGGGCGGAAGCCATGCGGGCGGAAGCCATGCGGGCGGGATGCCTACCGAATTCACCGGTTACGCACAGACCGAATCGGAAGCCGTCATTATACTGATAATGAAAGATGGCGAACCTGCCTTAAACGCCGAAGAAGGCCAGGCGGTAACGCTCTTGCTCGATAAGACGCCTTTCTACGGCGAGAGCGGCGGGCAGGCCGGGGATACGGGCACGATAATCGCAGCCGGAGGCATAGTTCGGATCGACGGATGCAGGAAAACCGCCGACGGCAAATTCCTCCACACAGGTATTGTTGAGAACGGTTCCATTGAACAGGGAGAAACGGCAATAGCTTCAATAGATGTGAATAGAAGACGCGCCATCGCGCGCAACCACACGGCCACGCATCTGCTGCAGAAGGCGTTGCGCAATATACTCGGGCAGCATGTCTCGCAATCCGGATCGCTCGTCGAATCCGACAGGCTGAGATTTGATTTTACCCATCCTTCGCCCGTCACATCCGAAGAAATCGTAAGGATAGAGGACGAGGTGAACGGCAGGATACTTGACGGCATCCGGGTCGATATTGATGAGATGCCGGTCGCAAAGGCGAAGGAACTGGGCGCGACGGCGCTCTTCGGCGAGAAATACGGGGATGTCGTCAGGGTCGTGAAGATAGGGGAATACAGCATGGAGCTGTGCGGCGGGACACACCTTGAGTCCACATCGGCTGCGGGGCTTTTCAAGATAACGACGGAGGGCGGAGTCGCGGCCGGCATTCGCCGAATAGAGGCGGTGACAGGCTCTGGGGCGCTGGATTACCTGAACGGCAAGGCCAGACTGCTCGAGTCGGCGGCATCGCTCCTTAAGACGATTCCTGCCGATATAGAAAAGAAGATCGAATCTGTCAACCTGCGTCTTAAGGAATCGGATAATGAAATCAGGCAATTGAGAGGCAAAATAGCCTCTTTCATGATAGACGGCATCATCGCGGCAGCGCCGGTCATTAAAGGCGTCAAACTCGTCAAGGCGAGATTCGACGAGTTCGACGGCGAATCGCTGCGGGAAGCGGCTGACAGGATCAAAGCAAAGATAGGGAATGGGAGCGGCATTGTAGTGCTCGCTTCGTCGTTTGATTCGAAGGCCGGCTTTATCGTCGCCGTTACGGGCGATCTGGCGTCAAGGGGCGTCAACGCAGGCAAGATCGTGGGCGAAGTGGCGCGGGCCGCGGGCGGCGGCGGAGGCGGCAGGCCCGACATGGCACAGGCAGGCGCAAAGGACGTCTCGAAGATCGATCAGGCGCTTGCTCTCGCCGACGAAGTCGTTGAGGCGATGTTACAATCATGTAATAATAAATAATGGATTTTGGCAAGAAAGGCGGTATCAGTATGGCTACGGAACAGAATTGTATATTCTGCAGGATCATCAGAGGCGAGCTTCCTTCGCAAAAGGTTTATGAAGATGATAAAGTACTTGCTTTCAAAGACATACAGCCGGTTGCGCCTGTCCATGTCCTTATTGTCTCCAAGGAGCACATTAGGAGCGTGATGGAGCTGGACGCCTCAAATGCCGGCGTGCTGGCGGACATCCACCTCGCTGCCAGGGAGATTGCCAGGATGCTGGATATCGCCGATGACGGCTTCAGATTGATCAACAACTGCGGCGCCGGCGCCGGCCAGACCGTGCAGCACCTCCATTACCACCTTGTCGGCGGAAGACGCCTCGGCCCTAAGATAGTCTGATTATAATCTCGCCGCGACCGACACGCGGTTACGGCCTATGGCCTTGGCTTCATAGAGCGCATTATCCGCTGTCAATAGAAGTTGTTTTACAGATTTGGCGCAATCGGGGAAGCATGATACGCCGAAGCTGGCTGTAATCGATACGGTAAACGAATCTTCGGTTATACATTTTTCAGCGATTCTCAACCTCAGCTTTTCGGCTTTTACGATCGCATCCCCAAGGCTTGTATGCGGCAATAATATTACGAACTCTTCTCCCCCGTACCTTGCCACCGTATCGCTTCGTCTGACCGAATTTGCCGCAATATTGGCCATCTGTCTGAGGACGGTGTCGCCAAATAAATGTCCATAGGTGTCGTTGGTCAACTTGAAAAAATCAATGTCGAATATCACAAGCGATATCGGGTAATTCTCCTCAAGCGCCCTTTGATATTCATTTTTTAATTCTTCTTCAAAAAAGAGCCTGTTGTTTAAGCCGGTCAGACTGTCTTTGATTGCCAATTTATGCATTGCCCGGTATAATTCCGCATTTTCAAGCGCAATACTCAACTGCTGGCTTATTGCATTGAGGATGTTCAGACTTTCATTATCAAATTGATCCCCTGTCTTTCCTTCCGCCAGTATCAATCCATATTTTCTGGATTTTGTGCTTATGGGGACGCATATGAAAGATCTGATTTCTTTGCTGCTTGTAAAAGCATATGCTTCAGATCCGATATCCATTTCCAGCATCAGTCTGTTTTCGGATATTACTTCAAATAACAAGGCATTACCGGCATTTTTCTTTAAAACAAGCTTATCTTTTGCTTCTGATATATTGGTCGTGCGTACCCTGAATGCATCCTTTTTTTCATCGTAAAACATTATTGACGAATAATCTGCTCCGATAACGTCCAGTATGATATTGTTCACATGGTCGAGAAGATCTTTTATATTCATCATCGAACTGATCACACGACTGACCTGTTGTATGGTGTATAATTCGGAGACGCTTTTTTTCAGCTTTGTATTTGTTAATAAGAGTTTACTGTTCATATCCTTCAGGTTTTCACTGCTCTGCCTTGTCTGCTCCGCCAAAGCCTTATTATCCATATCCTTCTTTTCGCTGCTCGTGTAAATCATTCCGCCCAATATGACAAAGATTGCTAATGTCAAATAGTTGAGCGTATAATTAAAAAATTCCTGTGAAAAGACAAATTCGGCAATATCGGCATATTGGTGTATGTAAATCAGGCCATATGCGGATTTCAGTGTGATGTGCACAGTAAAAGAATATGCCAGCAGCACCATTCCGAGAGGCTTTCCCTTTGTCAGGCATGTTACAAGGATAGGGAAGAAGACTATTAAAAAGTGCCACTGGTAGCTCATTGCATATATACTGGCATATGAAATGATGAAAAGCTCGATACATCTTAAAAAAATATATAAAGACAAATACTTGAACAATATTTTTTTACGGGCCATACGATATTTGAGGTAATTATATACGCAGCCTGCGGAAATAAAGGCGATATCCCTTAAAAGATCCCCGAGGTCATTCACGAACCGGTTCCTCAAAATACTATTGAAGATGCAGACTGAAAAACCTATCAGCAAAAAGAACCATGAAAGGTTTATGTAAAAGAGTTCGTATCTTACTTTATCATCTGATAAAAAACTTCTAACGCCTTTGTTTGCTGCCATCATCCACCTGCATTCACGAATACCAGCCCTTCGTTCACATTAAATATATATATGTGTATTATATTAAATAATGGATTTAAATACAAATTTAATCTGTCAGAAAATCATACATATCGGATAGACTCCAAAAATGTTCAACAAATCGGGAAAATTTATCATTTCTATCAGACAAGACGGATAATATAATTTAATTAGATTAATGATTACATCCCTTGCAAAAATGTATGTGACATATGAAAAAATCAATAATATCAAATAAGAAGGAGGTGTATGGCATTGATCTGCTGAATATTATCGGGATTGTAATCGTTCATTATTCCAAATGACTGAGGAGGATAGAATATGTTTGGTTCGAAGGCAAAAATACTTGTTTGTTTCGTTTTATGCTTTGCTTTCATCGCGTTTTTATTTACCGGTTGCGGTAATAAAGATGCTGCGGGAGAC
>CAYWGM010000001.1:96742-104236 GCA_964457875.1 uncultured Eubacteriales bacterium
GGAGACGCGACTGGGAGTGTAACAGAAAAAGTAAAACTTAGGGTCGCAACATGGTGGGGACCTGAAAGGCCGTGGGAACCATTGATCCAGAAATATAAGGAAGATAACAAGGATAGAGTCGAATTGGTTTATGAATATGTCCAGGGCGACGAGATGAGGACAAAAATCAAGATCGATGCAGCAGGCGGCAATTGCCCGGATTTATTCAATTGGTGGGGACCTGTGTCGCTCTTGGGACCTCTGGTTAAAGGCAATATAGCGCTGGATGTCGACGAATTTTTTGCAAAAAGCAAAGTGACTAAAAAAGAAGATTGGGATCCGTCGGCAATCGATGTCTTCAGAAGCCCTGTTGATGGTAAAGTTTATGGATTGCCGTTCTCGGGATCTTTAGGATTCTTCATGGTCAATAAAAAGATGTTCGAGCAGTATAACCTCAAGTATCCGAAGACATGGGATGATTTTATCGCCGTATCAAAGGTGTTCAGGGACAATGGGATAATTCCGTTCGCTATGACAAGTAAAGGCGGAAATCCATCGCACTTCTATTTCAGCTACTTATTCTGTCAGTTTGCAGGGAGCAGGGAAGACCTTACAGTTGCCCTCAAGAAAGATTATAAGTTTGACACCGGCAACTGCTTAAAGACTGCGAAGTTGATCGACGAACAAAGAAAATTGAAGATGTTCCCGGATGACACCATGGCAAATGGCGATTGGAGCCCTTGCTTTGCATTATTCGCAGAAAAGAAGGCGGCCATGACGTTCTCCTATCCGTGGATGTTGGGCAGCTTACCTAAAGAAATGTATGACGAAGTGGAATATGTCGATTTCCCCAAACACCCCGACGCGGCTTATGATCCAGCGGAATTTGTAAGCAGGCAGGGTAATGGCGGAATGGTTATTTCCAGGGTGTCTTTCAAAGACCTCAAGAGACAGGCTGAATTAACCAAGCTGGTCGATTTTTACTTCAGTGACGAAATGTTCGCAATAGCGGTAGAAGCGGGCGAAGTGATTTCAAAGAATGCCAAAGTCGATCCGAAATATTTTTCTCCGATGCTGACGAGGCTCTTTGACTACAGTGAAGGAAAAGAAGGTGTAGGATGTCACTATACCAACTTCCCGGATCCCATAGCATTCAATTTGTTCCAGACAACTCTTGACGAGTTGTGGGCAGGGACCATAAGTCCGGAAGATTTTGTTGAGAAGATCCAGGATGAGCTTGATAAGGCTGAAAGGTAAACGGTAAACGGATTGCCGCGGGAGGGGGCTCACCCCTCCCCGGATCCTCTATCAAGTATATGCAATTGCTTACTTAAAGGAATGGTAAATATATGCTGAAAAAGAATGTTTGGTTTGCAAGGCTATTTACTGCCCCTGCTGCTATATTATATTCCGTCTTTGTCATAATACCGGTGTTCATATCTGCTTATTACAGTCTCTTTCAATGGGACGGCATGAGCGATATGGTCTTTAAAGGGCTTACGCATTATGCGAATATGCTGTTCAAATGGAAAGACTACTGGGTTACCGTCAAAAACACCGGCATACTGATTTTCGTCGGGCTTATTGTTCAGATACCATTGGGGCTTATATTTGCCTATTTCATTTACAGAGGGATCAAAGGATACAAGTTTTTCAGGGCGGTCGCTTTTCTTCCGGTTGTAATAGCGCCTATCACAATAGGAGTTATGTTCGGAGTTTTTTTTAATAGCGATATCGGTCCTATCAATATGATACTGGGCAAGCTGGGTCTGTCCGCTCTGCAAACAAACTGGCTTTCCAATCCGAAAACGGTTTTGGGCGCGGTTGCGTATCCTTTAACATGGCAATACCTTGGCATATATATAATTATATTTTTGGCGGCAATGCAGGGTGTCAACAATGATATCATCGAGGCTTCGTTCATTGATGGGGCCAGTTCCTTTGTCATCTTTAAGAATATCATCTTGCCGCTATTATGGAATGTGATACAAATATGTATAATAATGGTTGTCACAGGCGGACTCACCGTATTTGACCAGCCACTTGTGATGACGATGGGAGGTCCTGGGGTTCAATCGACATTTTTAGCGCTGCTCATGTACAGGTACGGTTTTTTTGAAAACCAGATCGGACTTGCTTCAGGAGTATCGGTAACAATATTGATCATAGCCCTGGTTTTTACTTACCTGTTTAAAAAATACTTGTCCAAAGATTTTGAGAACTAGACAGAAGGAAGAGGTCAGTCGATATGAATGGATTGAAAACGGCAGACGTAAAAAGAGTAGTTGCGTTGATTGGCAAATATGCGATGGTGTTAGTGCTGATAGTGTTGAACGTTGTACCGTTCCTATGGGTGATCATGAGTTCTTTCAAAGATAATAATACAATATTTGCCAGACCTTTCAGCTTGCCGGAGAAATTGATGTTCATAAATTTTGAGAACGCCTGGATCAGAACCGATATCGGCGTTGCTTTCATGAATTCAGTCATAGCGTCGTTCACGTCGCTTTTTATGATATTATTGTTGTCCTCCATGGCTGCTTATGTATTATCAAGGATAAGACCGAATCTGATCATGTCCACTTTTTTCAGCGTAGGTATAATGATTCCCGTGCACGCCACGCTTATACCGGTATTTATAATCCTCAAGAATCTTCATCTTGTCAATACGCGCATGGGGCTAATTCTCGTATATATTGCAAGCTCGCTGTCGATAAGTATTTTTATTTTAAGCGGGTTTTTGAAAAGTATACCAAAAGAAATCGAGGAATCTGCGGTTATTGACGGCTGCCCGATGTACAAAGTATATTTTAAAATAATCCTGCCGATTGCCAAGGCAGGGCTTGCAACCGTTGCAACACTTACATTCAGAAGCAGCTGGAATGATTACTTATTTGCTTCTGTAGTCTGTCCATCGCCTAATGTCACGACGATGACCAAGGCGATATTTAATCTGAGGGGGCAATATACCACTGATTATGGATTATTATATGCCGGACTTACCATGGCGGTCATCCCTGTCATCGTTATGTATGTGTTTTTTCAGGAACAGGTAATAAAAGGAGTGGTGGCAGGCTCAATAAAGGGATAGGCATATTCAGTGCCGTAGTACGTTTTATGCTATAATTGATACAGGATAGCACAGATTGGTCTCTACAGAGCGGAGATGTCTGGTGAATACGATATTAATAATTGATGATGAAGAATTGATCAGCCAATTTATCAGAGATTTAGTTTTATCCGGGCCGATTAAATTTGATTTGATAAAAACAGTAAATCACGCAATCCATGGATTAAGAGAATATAAAAAAATAAATCCCGACATTGTCATTACCGATATTAGAATGCCGGAGATGGATGGTTTGACATTGATCAGAGAGTTCAGGAAGTATAATCCTGAAAGCGTTATAATTATTATCACCGGCTATAACGAATTCGAGTATGCGAAAAAAGCCATACAATATGGCGTTTTTAATTATATACTGAAGCCTATCGAGCAGGATCTCTTTTATGATACTCTTAATAATGCAATGAAGTTGATTAAAAAAAAGAAAGAAAGCGTCAATGTTGTAAGAGAGCTGAGGACAAGTTTAAAAAAACTCCAGGAAGAATTCATAACATACAGCAATAACGAAGATACGAACGATAATATGGTAGACAATATAATAATCGGTAAAGTAATCAAATATATCAACGATAATTATTCATCGGACTTATCTCAGGAAGAAGTGGCTGCAAAGGTATTCATAAGCCCGGGTTATTTATCCGAGCTTTTTAAGAGGCTTACAGGTAAAAAATTCATTAACTATGTGACAGAGGTCAAAGTCGAGAAGGCCAAAAAGCTATTGAGCTGCCCAAATCTTAAAATTCAAGAAATATCTCACATGGTGGGCTACAGGAATGTGAGCTATTTTATTCGCGTCTTCAGCAGGAATGTCAGTATGTCGCCTAATGAATACAGGGGGATGCTTCTTGCCGGTTCTGCCCCGTATACGGCCAAGTGCGAGGGATAGCTGTTATGGGATTGAAAAATATATGGAGTAAAGTTTTCAAGGGGATGAACCTGCGGGAAAGAACCATCCGCAAGGAGATAATGGTGGCACTGCTCCTTGTTGCCGTAATTCCGGCAAGCATGTTCAATGCCTATTTTACGAGACAGGTTTCCACGTCTACGCATGAAAAGGTGGATATTTACAACAATGAAATAATGCGACAAATGTCCGCAAGACTCGAGGAATTGATACAAGGTATCGACCTGGCTCGAGAATTGGCTTTGGAAGTAGCTGTAATGCTGGATTTTTTTGATGATTACCAATCAAAAACAAATGTGGAAAAGCTTGAAATCAATAGAAGAGTTGATGATAGGTTAAGATACATCAGAAGGAGTTTTCCTGTCATTTCCGATATTTATCTGATCAGTTCGTCAGGTGATATCTTTTCCAGTTTGCTGGAAACCGATAAAGAGAAACTGAGCAATAAGAAATGGATAAGAAGTTTATCAGGTCAATCTGGCAAAGCAATTATCATCGGACCGCACGATGCGGATTATTATATAACAGGAAACCATTCCCTCAAGGTATATTCTTTCATATCAAGCGTCATAAGCACGAACAATGCGGCAAACAACGGGATGCTGCAGATAGATATAAAATATGATGCAGTCAGGGAAATATTCGAAAATGATGTTCTGATATATGATAACAGTTTTGTATTATGTGATTCGGATGATAATACCATTTATACTTCAGAGAATTATTCAGATTCACTTGGCAAAGACTTTCTGATAAAACAACAAGAGCTTTTCAACAGTTGGATTTTGACCGGACTGTTCTCAAAACAGATTGCCGTTAAGCAAATCAGGACAATATGGGTATCGTTTCTGGTTACCATGGTAGGGCTTGTAGTCGTTTTAATTCTCATCTCCTATATCCTATCGGCAAGGATGTTGAAACCATTGACCAATATCATCAGTTTGATGAAGAATTTTACAGATGTGAATATGGATATGGATATTGCCTATTCAAAAAATACAGATATTAATGTGCTTGTAAAAAGCTTTAAGAAAATGATTTCAGAGATAAGAAACCTGGTGGATATCGTCATAAAGAAAGAGAAAGAAAAGGTTAAGGCGCAGATTCTGGCGTTTCAATCCCAAATCAATCCGCATTATCTGTATAATACTTTGGAGACCATCAGGATTATGGCATATAACAGCAAAGCTTACGACGTGGAGGATGTTATCAAGGCTTTGGCTTACAATTTCCGATATTGTATCAATACCGAGAATGTAGTCGTCCAACTGGAAGAGGAATTGTTCCATGTAAGTAATTATATGAAGATACAAAAATACAGGTTCAACAATAAAATAAGTTTTAAACACAATATTTCTGGGGGATTATGCAGCTGCAGGGTCCTGAAATTCATCCTGCAGCCATTGGTCGAAAACAGCGTTTACCATGGGCTTGTAAATAAGAGTTCCAAAAACATGATAAACATTGTAGTATCGACAGAAAATAATATATTAAAAATCAAATTATATGACAATGGGGTCGGAATTGAAAAAGACGTTCTCGCTGATATAAATTATCGGTTATCATACTCTCCGATAAATACGGCGCCAATAATAACCAATAAATCTGATAAAAGCAAAAAAAGTATTGGACTTTTTAATGTCAATAACCGAATCAAACTATATTACGGTGATGACTATGGCGTGGAGGTCAAGAGCTGGGTCGGTATCGGTACCGTTGTCATTATAACAATACCTTTATTGAATGATGCTTGATTATTCGATACTTGATTATTTGATAATAAAATCCAACAATTCCTAAAATATTATTATTTTTTTAGTAAGTATTTCATTCTATAATAAATATGGCTGACCGCAATTTTAAATTAATTCAATATTTGAGAGGTATATGAGATATGATTTATGAAAAAAAGGTTGAAAAGTGGGATGTGTTTCAGGTAAAAATGAGTTCCCGGATAGAGTATGACAACCCTTTCACCGATGTGAGCGTCAAAGCGATTTTTAGAATCGGGACAACAGAGAAAAAGGTCGAAGGGTTTTATGATGGAGGCGGAATCTGGATTGTAAGGTTTATGCCTGAAGAAACAGGAAAATACTATTTTGAAATCACATCAAATAATCCTGACCTGGATATGAAAAAAGGCGAGTTCAAAAGTATGCCGCCATCAGCGGATAATCACGGTCCTGTAAGGGTGGATAAGACTTTTCACTTTTCTTATGCCGACGGGACGCCATTTTTTGTCATGGGCACCACCGCATATGCATGGACGTACAGGCCTGAAGAAATCAGGTCGCAGACACTCAAGTCTTTTGAAGAATATGGATTCAACAAGATAAGGATGCTGGTTGCGCCAAAGAATTTCTGGGGATCCGACGGTGACGTGGATGTGTCATATGAACCGCCGTTTTATCCGTATGAAGGGCAAACCAATAATTTCAACTTCAAAAAGTTCAACCCGGAATATTTCAGGAATTTTGAGGACAGAGTGAAGGAATTGATGGATATCGGAGTTCAAGCCGACGTCATACTCTTCCATTTTTATGATTTTATGAAGTTCGGCGTGGACCGCATGAACGAAGAAGAGGCGTTATTCTACTTAAGTTATATGATAAACAGGATATCCTCATACAGAAACGTATGGTGGTCTCTTGCAAATGAATACGACCTGCTGTATGAATTTAAGACAAGGGAGAATCCGGGCGTATGCAAGATCGCGCTTGACAGAAGGAACTGGGATGTCATCGGCGAATACATAAAGGCAAATGATCCTTATGCCCATCCGAGATCCATTCATGACGTGACTTTCGGCGTCATTTATCCCGACAGACCGTGGCTGACTCACGTATCATACCAGCATCCCAATACGTACAACCTTTTGATGGAGCTTAAAAGAGAGTATCAGAAGCCGGTTATTGATGATGAATACCAGTACGAAGGAAATATTAAGTATGAATGGGGAAATAATACCCCCGAAGAAGAGCTGATGAGGCACTGGATGTCGGTTATGGCCGGCGGATATGCCACCCATGGGGAGGTTTACAAGACCGGAAATAATAACAGGGATATATTTTGGACGTATGGAGGCACGATAATCGGGGGCAGCGCACCCAGACTGAAATACCTGAAGGGAATAGTTGAAAGCTGCCCATTCCAGGAAATGACGCCGGATTGGAGAAATACCGATGGGATCAACTTCTTCTCATTGAGTAAGGACATGGATACATTTTTGATGTTCTTCAGATATAATATGGCTAATAAGCATGTCTATCCCGGTTTCGGATTTGTACAAGAATACAGATATAAGGCGGAAGTGTTTGACGTCTGGAACTGTAAAAAAGTTGATGAATTTATCATGCAAGAACCATCCGCTATTAAAATAACGGAGTGGACTGTAATCAAGCTTACAAAGATTTGATAAGGATTTTGCCATTACGGTTGTTAATCGCTGCCGGGCCACATTAGACACAAAAGTCGGATGTTCTTA
>CAYWGM010000002.1:0-19119 GCA_964457875.1 uncultured Eubacteriales bacterium
ATAGGTATACTGAGCGGTACTTATTCGACCTTGTTCATAGCCAGCCCGTTATGGGTGATATGGAAGGAATCACAGGGGAAAGGGAAGACTACTACAGGCAGGACGGCTGCCAAAACACGGTAATCATGTTATATTGCAGCTGCAAACGGCGGTATCGCTTAAGAATCGCACGTAATGCAGCATATCGGCGGGTTATATATAAAGTTGGGTGTACTGCTTTGAGCCCTTAGGGACGAAGACAGATTGAATGCGATTTAAAAATTAGTCAATCTTCGTTGAGGGGATTGGCTCTTTTTATTAGGAGGAGCTGACATATGGATATGAGATTTACTTTGACCGGTTTCCTGGATTCAAAGAGGACTGGCAGGAAGATTACGATGCTTACTGCATATGACTTCACAACGGCAAGGATCATTGATTCGGCCGGAGTGGACGCGATACTGGTCGGCGACTCTCTCGGCGTAACCATGTTAGGATATGATAGTGTGCTCAGGGTGACTATGGACGATATGCTGCATCATATCAAAGCGGTTTCCCGAGGAGTGAAAAATGCGTTCATCATCGGCGATATGCCTTTTCTCTCTTATGGAATAAACAAACCGGAAAGCGCGAAAAACGCCGGGAGGTTAGTGGCCGAAGGAGGATGCAACGCCGTTAAGCTGGAAGGCGGGAGACAGGTCATCGATGATATAAAAGCCATTATATCCATAGGCATACCTGTTATAGGACACCTCGGATTTACTCCCCAATCGTTGAACTTACTCGGAGGCCGACCGAAGGCGCAAGGCAAGACACTTGAAACGGCACGCAGAATAGCGGAGGATTCTTTAATGCTGCAGGACGCGGGCGTATCTGCAATTGTTCTTGAATGTGTTCCCTACAGGCTTGCCGCACATATCAGCTCAAAGCTGGAGATTCCTGCCATAGGTATAGGTTCCGGGCCTTCATGCGACGGGCAGGTTCTTGTCATCAACGACATACTTGGTTTGGACAGCAGCTTTTCTCCGAAACATTCAAAAAAATATATGGAGCTTTGTACGGATATCGGAATGAAAGTCAAACAATATATTGGTGAGGTGCAAAGCAATACATTTCCTACTGCCGCGAATTCATTCATAATTGAGGAAGAAATAATTGAAAAGCTGTGAGAGGTGATAGCAATAGTCAGTTTTGATAATATTAATGCAATGAAGGAGTATTCACGGCGCCAAAAAAGATCCGGCCGTTCAGTAGGGTTTGTTCCTACGATGGGATCTCTGCATGAAGGTCATTTATCTCTTGTAAAAGCCTCGCAGAATGAAAATGATATTACTGTCATGAGCATCTTTGTGAATCCTGCACAATTTGGGAAAAATGAGGACTTCGGCAGTTATCCCAGAAATATTGAACGTGATTTGGCAATGGCTGAAGAAGCCGGAGTCGATGCGGTTTTTATCCCGCGAACCGCTATGATGTACCCTGATGGTTATAGTACATATGTTGATGTGAGTGGAGTCACAGAAGTGTTGTGCGGGAAATCAAGGCCGGGGCATTTTACCGGTGTGGCGACAGTTGTCTTGAAGCTATTTAATATAATACAGCCAGACAAGGCTTATTTTGGACTGAAAGACGCCCAGCAGACCGTTGTTATAAAACAAATGACCCGGGATCTCGATCTGGACATTGAAATTGTCGTGTGTCCGATAATAAGGGAAGAAGACGGTTTGGCGATGAGCTCCAGAAATGTGAATTTGAGCGGTGAAGAGAGAAGGGCTGCTACAATACTCTATAAATCTCTGAACGCTGCTTCGCAAATAATTTTGAATGGGCAGAGGTCTGCAAAAACAGTAGTAGGTTTTATTGGAAAAATGATCGCATCCGAACCTCTGGCTGTAATAGATTATATCGAGATACTGGACGCTGCGGAGCTTAAAAGGATCGATCGTTTGAAAGGGCGGATTATCATCGCTCTTGCGGTCAGATTCGGTTCGACCAGACTGATTGATAATAAAATACTGGAGGTATGAAAAAGTGCTTGTCAACCTGATGAAATCCAAGATTCACAGAGCCGTCGTGACTGAAGCCAATCTGCACTATATCGGCAGTATTACGGTAGACGAACATCTCATGAAGGCAGCCGATCTGATTGACAATGAAAAAGTTCAGGTAGTGGATGTTAATAATGGGAACAGGTTTGAAACGTATGTAATACACGGTCCTGAAAAAAGCGGCATGATTTGCATCAACGGTGCTGCAGCAAGGCTTGTGCAGCCCGGTGATACTGTGATCATAATAGCGTATGGTTTATTGGACAGACAAGAAGCTGGAGGATTTAAACCGCGGATCGTATTTGTCAACGAAAAGAATATGATAACTGAAATCATGGACGGTGAGATCCATGGCGAAGCTTAGTGCCTGAACACATAATCTATTATCAGACTGCCGATCGTTGTTTCTGCAAGTACTGTAAAAGCTGATTTTACAATGGATTGACCGTAGAATTCAATATACCGGTCAAAACCTAAAAAGGTATGATTTACAGCTATTAACATTGTTCCTGCGGCAAACAGAGCAAGAAAACAAACAATACCTATTTTTAGTACTTTTTTTGTTGTTTTATTAAGCTTATTTAATTCGTCAATTATCTTCTCAAGACGTTTGCGTAAGGTATTCTGTTCCAAACCCACCGACCCCCAGTAAGTATGAAGTGTTTTAATGTTAACATAATATTGCTGAACCGGGCAATGCATAATGTTTGGTAATTGGATACTATTACAGATGCATATTATGTCATTTTATGTCGATAAAAAATAAATAATAGGATATTCATATACATATGACTATATGGTATAATTGTAATTCATTACCATCATTAGATAAAGGAGTAGATGTAATATGACAAAAAGATACCTGGAAAGGCAAGAGTATGTGGCAAATAAAGAAGACATGACCAATAACGAATTAATGCTTGAGTACTACCTTTTGGAATGCGAGTATACAGGCGATCCGGATTTTATTCCTCAAAAAACCTATGGAATAGAAATAGTGAAACTAACCGGCAGTACAGTTGAAAAGTATGCAGTGGAAAACTTTGCTTTTTGCAGGGAATGTACCAGAAATGTCCTGAATATGCTTGCAAAGAATACTGTTACGCCGGTTTCAATGCCTTTTATTCTTGATGATATTTGTGGCGTATGATGTTCTGCGCCAGAAAATATTTCTTTAAAAAGAAGGAATATAGCTAAATATGTCGAACAAATAAATAACGTTATGAGCGGTTATTATGATGATGAACTGATAGAAAACATTAGAATCAATAATGAAATAGTCAGTGTGATTGCAGAATATACGAAGCTTGACCGAAAGGGTAAGAATTACTTTGGTCTTTGCCCTTTTCATAAGGAAAAAACACCTTCTTTTAGCGTAGAACCGCTCAAACAGATTTATTATTGCTTTGGATGCGGCAAAGGCGGAAATGTGATCCACTTTGTCATGGCTGCCGAGAATCTTGATTTTCCCGAGGCATTAAGATTCTTAGCTGAAAGGGCCAATATCAGCATACCTGAGAAAGACGGCGCCGAAGAACTCGAGAAGGCAAAATTAAGAAAAGAACTGCTGGATATAAATAAAGAAGCGGCAAAATATTATCATCAGATTCTTAACTCGCCTATCGGAAGCGTGGGCAAAGAATATCTTGCGGCAAGGGGTATAAGTGAAAAAACGGCAAGGCACTTCGGACTTGGTTACTCACCGGTAAAAGGGGAGGGGATAGCTGGCCATCTTGGCACTACGGAACACAGAAAGGGGCTGATGCTTAAAAGTGGTTTGGTTTCAGTCGGTAAAGATGGAAATTTTTACGATAGGTTCAAAGGGAGGATAATATTTCCGATTATCGACTTGAGAGGTAATGTAATCGGTTTCGGGGGAAGGGTGATAGACAAATCTCTGCCCAAATATGTCAATTCACCTGAGACTTCAGTATACAGCAAATCCAGAAATCTTTATGCGCTGAATTTCGCAAAAAACTCTAAGGAGAACGCAATAATTGTAGTTGAAGGTTATCTGGATGTTATATCGCTTCATCAGAGTGGAATAATTAATTCTGTTGCATCGCTCGGTACAGCATTGACTGAAGGACAAGGCAAACTATTGAAGAAATATACAGGCGATGTGGTGATTGCATTTGATTCGGATTCAGCAGGACAGGCGGCGACTCTGAGAAGTCTGGATATGCTTGACCGGATCGGCCTTGATGTAAAAGTATTGCAGATACCTGAAGGAAAAGATCCTGACGAATATATACGCAAAAACGGATCGGCGCGTTTTGGAAAGCTTGTCAGGGAGTCTATTTCACTTGTTGAATATAAAATAAGGGCATTCAGCGCACAGATCGACACCGGGAGTACGGAAGGCGGCATTAAGCTTATTATCAGGCTTGCGGAAGTATTGTCCAAGCTTGACAGCCGGGTGGAAACCGAGATGTATGCAAAAAAAATCGCAAAAGACTTCAATATCAGCGAGGAGGCGATTTTAAGCGAAATAAGCAAATTAAGCAGAAAAAGCGATAGGCTCAGGAGTGTGAAGACAGGCAGTACAGTAGCTGTAAAAGATGGTAATAATGCTGGCAGGATTACATACAAAAGGCATAATGAATGGATGATCATAGCGTTGCTTTGCATGGAAAATGGAATTTATGGCCAAATAAAAGAAAAAATCGCATCTGGAGATTTTGATGATGAGAATAGCAGGAAGATTGCGGAAATAATTTTCAAAAGGCTGGATAATAATATAGAAGTAACATTGGGAGAGCTGCTGAGTATGCTGGATGCTCCGGATGCGGAAGAGATTACGAAAATCGTTGAAAAGGAATGCTGTTTTGAAGATTCCGGAAAAGCGGCTAAGGCGGCAATGGATCTTATCGGTGCAATAAGGCAGGATCATACCGATAAAAGATATGGTGAGTTAATGAACATGCTTGCTGATGATAAGAATCTATTATCGGAGAAGAGACGACAAATTTTAAGCGAACTGGATACGATACTTCGCGGGAGAAATAAGAAATAAGGCACAGAAAGGAGGGTTGGCAGTGGAACAAGTGAATGACAGTAAAAAGCTGATCATGAAGGAACTGTTGGAAAAAGGCAAATCAAAGGGCTCGCTTACTTATAAGGAAATTATGGATGCATTTGAAGATGTGGAGATGGAGCCTGACCAGATCGAAAGCATCTACGAGACTATTGAAAATATGGGTATAGAAGTAAACGGCGATCTTGACACCGAGATGGAAGAGATGCATGCCAATGATGAAGATATGGATATCACGCTTCCTGAAGGAATAAGTATCGACGATCCGGTAAGGATGTATCTCAAGGAGATCGGTAAAGTACCGCTTCTGACGGCAGAGGAAGAAATCGAACTTGCCAGGAAAATGGAAAAAGGCGATATGGAATCCAAAAGGCGTCTTGCCGAAGCAAATCTACGGCTTGTCGTAAGTATAGCCAAAAGATATGTGGGAAGGGGAATGCTTTTCCTTGATTTGATTCAAGAAGGTAATCTCGGTTTAATTAAGGCAGTCGAGAAATTTGATTACAGAAAAGGTTATAAATTCAGCACCTACGCGACATGGTGGATAAGACAGGCAATAACAAGAGCAATAGCAGACCAGGCGCGAACTATCAGGATACCCGTCCATATGGTAGAAACAATCAATAAGTTAATCAGGGTATCGCGCCAGCTTCTCCAGGAGTTAGGCAGAGAACCGCAACCTGATGAGATTGCAAGGGAAATGAATTTATCAATCGATAAGGTGCGGGAGATTATGAAAATCTCTCAGGAACCGGTATCTCTTGAAACACCGATCGGAGAAGAAGAAGACAGCCATCTTGGCGACTTTATTCCGGATGACGATGCGCCTGCACCTGCGGAAGCAGCTGCGTTTACATTACTGAAGGAGCAATTGATAGATGTATTGGACACTTTGACTCCCAGAGAAGAAAAGGTGCTGAGGCTGAGGTTCGGTCTGGATGACGGCCGTGCAAGGACTCTTGAGGAGGTAGGCAAGGAGTTTAATGTAACAAGGGAACGCATCCGGCAAATTGAGGCGAAAGCACTCAGAAAACTGCGTCATCCGAGCCGAAGCAAGAAACTCAAGGATTATTTGGATTAAGGAATTCTTGTCGTAAAAAAACCGGTTGCTCAAATAACAACCGGTTTTTTTGCGCAATAAAAAAGAGAATCCTACATATAAAAAATATGCAGGATTATAGGGGAGTATAGTTAATACTCATAGATAGTAACATATACGTTGTTAAAGGGCAATTTGTAATATGGGAGAAATTAGCAGGATATTGGTTATTATTATTCGTTTATCTAAGTTATGCTAATCAGGGCTTATGTTTTTATTTTCAGATGACTCATTTTTTAAAGTGCATCGGTGCTGTTCTTTAATGCACATACCTTTCGGAAACTGTATGAGGGTTTCGTCAGCCATCTCAACATCAAAGCCTGGGATTGAATGATTTTTATATCTGCGGATGATATCTCTTTTAGGTTTTTTGTTTATATCCATTTCAATGATTATTATGTACAATATATTAGTAACTATGAATATGACAAAAAACGCTTGCAGTATAATGAAAAACAAAAATCGTCTGGCAGCAGTTTCAGCAAAAGTGCCGAAATGTGATATTGTTTATGACATTGGAAGCGATCACGCTTATCTCCCTATTCATCTTGTTTTAAAAGGAGTCTGCTCCATGGGGTATGCGACCGACTCAAAGGAGGGGCCGTTGAAGAATGCAGCTCTTAATGTTGATAAATACAAAATGGGCCAAAATATTCGGACATTACAGGGTTATGGGTTGGATCCGGTATTCCCCGGAGAAAAAAACTTTTCAATTGCCATTGCAGGGATTGGTGGCATGACGTGTGTCGAGATTTTTGAAAAAGGAAGAGAGGTTGCTGAAAAAGCGAACGCAATTATTGTTCAGCCCATGAACAGGATCAATTTTCTGAGAAAGTGGCTATATGATAATAAGTTTGAAATTTACGACGAAGAACTAGTTTCTGAAAATGATAAAATATATAGCATTATTGCGGCGAAGTATTCAGCAAGACCTGCCGGTTATACGCTTCAGGATTTGTTTATCGGAAGGATTCCCGTTGAGAAGAGAGGATCTTTATTTTACGAGTTTTTAAGACGCGAAAAGGTAAAAATAGATAAAATACTTAACGGCATGAGGCTTTCCGAGAGATTAGGCAAAAATGGCGAAGACATTGATCGTTCGTATATTATCAGGCATGGCGCATTTAAAGACGTCGGCATATCCGAATTAATGATGTTGTCGGAATTTTGTCAAGATACCCTAAAAATTTTGGAAAAAGAGACGAGGTGTATTGATGGCTTATAAATGCAAAGATATAGAATTTTTTATGGAGGATTTGGCTCCGCGGATTTTGGCTGAAGAACACGACAATAACGGGTTTTTGATAGGAGATATTGATAAGGATGTGGAAAGCATTGTAGTATGCCTTGATGTCGAGCCTGAGGCCGTTGAATTGGCAATTCAGAAAAAATCCGGAATGATAATTTCGCATCATCCTTTGATATACCGGCCTATGGCGTCATTAACTTATGATGACCCAAAGGCACGCATTGTCTTGGCTCTTGTTAAAAACGGCATATGTGTATACACCTCGCATACCAATCTTGACGCGGCAGAAGACGGAGTCGCCGCAGCATTGGCCGAAAGGCTTGGATTGATGGAGCTTTCTGCACTGCGGTTCGGTAGGATGGGTATGCTCGGTATACCTATGAAGAAAAATGACTTTCTGTGTATGGTCATGGCAAAGCTCGGAGTCCGGAGTTTTAAAACCATAGGCAGCATTAATCGCCCGGTTGAAAAAGTGATGGTTTTCCCCGGAAGTTACAGCTGCGATATCCGCGATATTGTCAGTTATGTACCTGATGTGCTGATTACCGGTGAGATCAAATATCATGATGCGCTCGAACTAAAACAATATGGCATATTTACAATTTCAGCCGGACACTATGATACTGAGAAATTTATTGTTCATAAACTGACGGGGCTGCTAAAAAGCCGGTTTACCGATTTGGAAGTGGTTGAATTCCACTCAGAGGGTACGTTAGTTGACTTTTTTGGCGCTTCATCTTAGAATTGTAAATGATAATAAAATTTAAGTATGAGCAAGCTGGACGATCGCGTGCATCGATCCGAAAGGTAGTGTATGAGGAAAGTCCGGGCTCCGCAGGGCAGGGTGCCGGGTAACTCCCGGTGAAGGCGACTTCAAGGAAAGTGCAACAGAAATATACCGCCCGTATTCACGGGTAAGGATGGAAAGGTGAGGTAAGAGCTCACCAGCGGCATGGCAACATGCCGGTCTATGTAAACCCCACCCGGAGCAACACCGTATAGATGGACGTTAATGGCGGCCCGCCAGTCCCGGGTAGGTGGCTTGAGCATTGCAGAGATGCAGTGCCTAGATAGATGATCGTCATATACAGAACCCGGCTTACAGGCTTGCTCATGCTTTAATTCACGGATATTCATTTCTTATCTGGAAACAATATCTTGATGCTTACATTTTTATTTCAAAAAAGGAGAATTACTCTTGAACGGCATTTACAGTGAAAATGTCCCGGAACCATGCAATAAAGGACAGGAAGCCGTAAGCGGATTGGAAGGCACGACCATCAGCAGTCGGAAGGGCAACATCCATTGTATGACCGTAATCGGTCAGATCGAAGGTCATCTTGTCCTTCCTCCTCAAAACAAGACAACCAAATATGAACATGTCATACCTCAGTTAGTTGCAATTGAAGAAAAAGAAGATATCGACGGACTGCTGCTGATTCTAAACACAGTCGGGGGCGATGTTGAGGCAGGTCTTGCAATCGCGGAAATGATAGCAAGCATGTCGAAGCCGACAGTTTCCCTTGTGCTTGGCGGAGGGCACAGTATTGGAGTCCCTATGGCTGTCTCAACAGATTTTTCGTTTATTGCGCCTTCCGCAACCATGACGATACACCCGATCAGGTTAAACGGCATGATCATAGGAGTTCCCCAGGCATATGAATATTTCGACAAGATGCAGGAGAGAGTCGTGCAATTTGTTACCAAATACTCGAGTATAGTGCCTGAAAAGTTCAAAAAGCTTATGTTCAAAACAGGCGAGCTTGCAAATGACGTCGGGACGGTGCTCTTTGGCGAAGAGGCGGTAAAACACGGTCTCATGGATGAATTGGGAGGTTTGTCCGACGCCCTTGCCAAGCTTTATTTTCTAATCGAAATGAAGCGTTCGGGCAAGATTTTCAAAAAAAGGTTCAGGGGGGAGGGATTGGCTTAATATGATATTATATACTATCGTGCCTTATGATGCGATATTCAATGCCGGGAACGATGTTAAGTACCTCGAGATGGAATATCTGGGGGAAAAAGTACGTGTAATATGCACTCCTGATAACAGGTTCATCCTTGACAGGCTTTTGAGCACATCACCAAAATCCTTTCTCGATCCCCGGTTTAAGCCGGGAAGCGTTATCCAGTAATTAACAATTACATGGAAAGTATCTGTCAATTATGTTATTATTAACATACTTATCTATCGGGGGTGGATCGTTTGGGGCGTACTGTCGTTAAGAGAAAAAAGACCGTCAATATTAATTATGAAGTTATCGGGATTCTGATTATTGCTCTCGGGATACTGTCGTTGCTCGGGTTATATTTTGATTCTGCGATAGGCCTTTTTGGCAGGTTCATAAAAGAAGTCCTGCTTGGCATGATAGGAACACCTGCGCTTCTTATTCCGCCTGTAATCATTATATACGGCATTTTGGTCATTTTCAGGAAAGATCATATGATAGGAAAGCGGATAATAACAGCATCTATCCTTTTTATTCTTATCTCTTCCCTGATCCAGTCAGCTTCTTTCAGCAGGGAGGTTTTTGAAGGATTGCCGCCGCTTGATGCCATTGCGAAGTTTTACATAGACGGACAGGATATTTTGTCAGGGGGGGATATCTTCAAGGGCGGGATATTGGGAGGCGTGATAAGCTTGCCATTCCTGCTGGTGTTCCAGCAGACAGGCACGATTATATTGCTTACTGCTCTGGCGGTAGTAGATTTGATATTGTTGACGGATATTTCGATAGTAGCTGTTTTTAAAGCGTTGTTTAAAGCTATATTGCATTCCGGTAGAAATCATAAGCCCGTTGCTGCGCGAAGCGTTTCCGACACCGGTTTTCCGAAGGATGATTTGCTCCCGGATGAAGACTTTTTGCCATTAGAAAAGCAAAAATCAAAAATTATTGATTTCAGGATAGAGAAGTCAGCAAGACAAAAAGAGGAAGCAGTAAAATTGATTGAACCCGTTAAAATGGAAAAACCGGCAGTTATTAGAAAACCAGCAAGCTCAAACGCTACTTTATACAGGTTCCCTCCTCCGGAGCTGATGGAAAGCCTTCCCGAAAATATGCGGGCGGTAAAGAATTTGAGAAGCCAGGCTATCGACATGGCAAAGAAACTCGAGGATACATTAAGGAGTTTCGGCGTAGAGGGCAGAGTTGTAAACGTCAGTAGGGGGCCATCGGTGACAAGGTATGAACTCCAGCCTAATTCAGGCGTGAAAGTCAGCAAGATTGTCGGCCTCGCCGACGATATTGCCCTTAACCTTGCAGCGTACGGCGTCCGCATAGAAGCGCCCATCCCCGGAAAGGCCGCAATAGGCATAGAAGTTCCTAATAAGGACGTCACATTGGTGCATCTTAGGGAGATAATCGAATCACAGAAATTTGTTCAGAAAGAATCGAAACTTACTTTTGCTTTAGGCAAAGACATTACAGGTGAGTGTATCGTTTCAGATATTGAAAGCATGCCGCATCTTTTAATTGCCGGCGCGACAGGGTCAGGTAAAAGTAAATGCCTTGCCGGGATAATCCTCAGTATTCTCTATAAGGCAAAACCGGAAGATGTCAGGATGTTGCTTATAGATCCGAAAGTTGTCGAGTTGGGTGTGTACAATGGTATTCCTCATCTCCTGGTACCGGTCGTCACCGATCCAAAAAAAGCCGCGGCTTCCCTGAATTGGGCCGTGCAGGAGATGACTGACCGATATAAGCTTTTTGCTGAAAAAGGCGCACGTGATATAAAGAGCTATAATGATATAATGGGCAATCTTGCACAGGGTAAAATGCCGCAGATTGTGATAATCATCGACGAATTGTCCGATCTTATGATGGTCGCTCCTGCCGAGGTCGAAGACTCTATCTGCAGACTCGCGCAAATGGCCCGTGCAGCCGGAATGTATCTGATTATTGCGACTCAGCGTCCTTCAGTTGATGTCATTACAGGTGTGATAAAAGCCAATATCCCATCAAGAATCGCATTTGCGGTATCATCGCAGGTGGATTCAAGGACCATACTCGATATGGCCGGGGCGGAAAAATTGCTTGGCAAAGGAGACATGCTGTTCAATCCGGCAGGCAGGCAGAAGCCGTTAAGAGTACAAGGGGCCTTCGCATCCGACGGTGATATCGGAAAGGTCGTACAGTTTTTGAAAGATCAGAATCTGGCCGAATATGATAATGGCATCGCTGAGACCATTGAGAACGGAAGTGTGCCGAATGAAGGTAAACCCGGTGAAAATGACGAGTTGCTGCCGCAGGCCATAGAAATGGTCGTTGAGCTCGGACAGGCTTCTGTGTCCTTCATTCAAAGGAAATTCAAAGTCGGATATGCCAGGGCTGCCCGTATCATTGATCAGATGGAGGCAAGGGGGATAGTTGGCGGTTTTGACGGAAGCAAACCAAGACAGGTGCTTATTACGAAGCAGCAATGGTATGAGATGAAAATGTGAGGTATGCCGTTTATGAATCTTGATTCTCTCGTGATTATCGTCATCATGCTATTTATGTCCGCATATCTTATCCGCAGGATAACTAAAAAGCTGAATGTATTGATTCTTTTGCTTCTTTGCATTCAGGTATCGTCAGTTTCTTTTACCATACACATACTATTCAGAGCCATACAGGTCGGATCGTTTTTTCAGGGGGTTTATCTGGCAGCAGGATTGGCGGCGCCTGCAATCCTTGTTATCAGTGATTATCATAAAATGATGAATAAAATCAGGCACTCAGGTTTTAAGCCTTTGATGGTGGAAGCGGATCCCGTCCAACATGTTGTCGTACGGTCGTCTGTTGTTGGCGCCAGATTGCATGATTTCACCGTGTCACCGGATTATTCCGCAGTAGAGATATTTGATACAACCTGCATTAATTGCGATGATGTGTCTAAAAATCTCAAAAAAGCTTTATTTCAAGTACAAGCCCTGATATACAGGCAGGATCAAAAAGCCGCTCTTCTGATATTGGAATCATTGACATGGATCTTTAAGGACAGCCCGTACCTTTACATAAAGACAGGCAACCTGTGTTATCATTTGCACAGATATGCAGACGCGGCCAAATATTATAATGAAGCATTGGATGTCATTAAAAGGCTGCCTGAAAAAGGCGATGACAACAAGACTGTTTATCTGCTGTATATGAATTATGGTCATGCTTTGTATATGTCCGGCAGTTATGAAGAGGCATATGATGCCTACTGTAAGGCATTGAACGTGAATCCGGGATGCGGCGATACGGTTTATTTTATAGGGCGGGCTATGGCTTCACAAGGCAAATTTGAAAACGCAATAGAATATTTTTATGATGGAATAAGCAAATCAGGTAAAAGCCCACGAATCCTTTTCATGCTTGGGATATTGGTGAAAGAGGCAGGAGATAACGCTAAGGCTCGGGAGTATTTCAGGGGGTGCATCAAACTGGATCCCGGATTTTTTGAAGCATATTTTGAATTGGCAAAGATATGTGCTTCAGATTATAAAAACGAAGAGGCAATGGAGTATTATGACAAGTGCCTTGAAATCGATCAGAATTGTTTTTCAGCATGGTTTGGCAAGGGCAATCTGCTCTTTGCCTCAGGTTGCATGGATGATGCGGCCAAATGCCTTAAAAAGGCGACTGAACTTGACCCTTCCGATTACAGGAGTTTTCACAATCTTGCCTTATCGCTGCAGGAATCGGGACATATTGATGAGGCCATAAGGATGTTCAGAAAGTCGGTCAGTCTAAAAAAGGATATTCCTGATTCATATAATAGTCTTGGATTACTGTATGCTTTTGTCGGCAGAATCCAGGATGCGATAGATGTGTATAAAGAAGGCATTACAAATAATCCTGATGATTACCGCCTGACCTACAATCTCGGGGTTGTTTTTTCCGGTTCGGGCAAGCTGGCAGAGGCGGTTGAAATGCTCCACAAGGCATTGTTGCAAAAACCCGATGAGCTGACTATTTATTATCATCTCGGAGCGCTTTATATTAAGTTAAGAGAATACAATCAGGCTGTGGAAATGTACAAGAACGCGCTTTCCGTCAAGCCTTCCCAGAGCGATATCCTGTATCAGCTTGCCGAAGTGTATGCTATGATGGAGAAATATGATGTTGCTGTTGAAAGTCTGAAAAAAGCAGTTGAAATCGATTCTTCACTCAAAGTAAGTGCTCGCAGAAACAGGGCGTTTCTTTATCTCAAGAAAAATGACCGTTTCATGAAAATAGTTACATAACATTGACACGATTTTTAAAAAAGTTTAAAATTGATTTATATTAATCTGGCTGCAGATTTTAGACTAATGCAGCCTTTGATCATTGATAAATAAATAGGGGAGGTGTGCTGTATTATAGACATATTATTAGGTTTAGCCATTGGTATTGTAATTGCAGTTATTGCATCATTGATAATGTTCCGTTTTGGTGAAAACCATAGAAAAAAAGTTGCGGAAGCTGAAATCGGAAGCGCTGAACAGGAATCGAAAAGGATTCTGACGGATGCGCAAAAAGTTGCTGAGAACCGGAAAAGGGAGATACTTCTAGAAGCAAAAGAAGAAGTTCATCGCAGCAGGGTTGAACTCGACAGGGAAATAAAAGAGAGACGGAACGAAATACAGCGCCTTGAACGAAGGCTGCTGCAAAAAGAGGAATCACTTGATAAAAAGGTGGAGTCTCTTGAACAGAAAGAGGAGGTCTTGACCAAAAAGACCAAGGAAGTACAGGCCTATCAGGAGAAATTGGCTGAACTCCAGAAAAAGCATTTGGAAGAGCTTGAAAAAATATCAGGTTTTTCGGTAGAGGAAGCCAAACATTATCTTCTGCAGAATGTGGAAAATGAAGTCAAACATGAAATGGCCATACTTATAAAGGATTTGGAAGCCAAGGCAAAGGAGGAAGCCGACAGGAAAGCCAAAGAGATTATTGCATGTGCAATACAGAAAAGCGCGGCTGACCATGTATCTGAAGTGACTGTATCAGTGGTTCCGCTGCCCAATGATGAAATGAAGGGCAGGATAATTGGCCGGGAAGGCAGGAATATTAGAACTCTCGAGACTTTAACAGGTATTGACCTGATAATCGATGATACTCCTGAAGCTGTGATATTATCGGGATTTGATCCGATCAGGAGGGAAGTGGCCAGACTGACACTTGAAAAGCTTATTATCGACGGCAGGATACATCCGGCAAGAATCGAAGAAATGGTTGAAAAAGCCAGGAAAGACGTCGATAATACCATACGTCAGGAAGGCGACAGGGCAATGTTTGAGACCGGAGTTCACGGATTGCATCCCGAAATCGTGAAGCTGCTCGGAAAACTCAGATTCAGAACAAGTTATGGCCAAAATGTGCTTGATCATTCCATAGAGGTTTCAAAGCTTTCAGGGGTTCTCGCATCTGAGTTGAATGCAGATATAATGCTTGCAAAAAGGGCAGGCTTGCTACATGATATAGGAAAGGCCATAGACCACGAGATCGAAGGCTCACACGTCGATATCGGCGCAGATCTGGCTAAAAAATATCGTGAATCCAACGAAGTAATAAATGCAATTTTATCACACCATGGCGATGTCGAAGCAGATTCGCTCAATTCTATAATCGTCCAGGCTGCTGATACCATATCGGCCGCCAGGCCGGGAGCAAGAAGGGAGACTCTCGAGTCTTATATAAAGAGGATCGAGAAGCTCGAAGAAATAGCAAATTCATTTCCTGGTGTGGACAAGTCATATGCTATACAAGCCGGGAGAGAAATCAGAATAATAATCAAACCCGAAGATGTCACAGACGAGGAGATGGTTATCAAAGCCCGCGATATTGTGAAGAAAATCGAAAGCGAGCTTGAATATCCCGGTCAGATAAAGGTTAATGTAATCAGGGAAACAAGGGCGATTGAATATGCAAAATAGTAATACCGTATTGTATTGAGTTTATCAGGGGAAGGCATTATAAATGCATTCCCCTGTTTAGTTTCGGGTGGAAATTATTAGGACGTTTTGCGGAGGATACAGTGAGAATTCTTTTTATTGGAGATGTTGTGGGAAGCCCTGGAAGAAGGGTCATAAGAGAGGTTATCCCTAAAATAAAATCTGAAAAAAAGCACGACTTTTGCATTGCCAACGCCGAAAATGCCGCCGGAGGAAGCGGTTTGACATATTCGACAGTAAAAGAAATATTTTTATCTGGTGTTGATGTGATAACAACCGGAAATCATGTATGGTCAAAAAGGGAGGTGCTGAATTTTATTGACTCTGAACAGAGCGTGTTAAGACCTGTCAATTACCCGTCTGAACTGCCGGGTAAAGGATCGGTAATAAAACAGGCAGGCAAAACCGGATGTACGCAGATTGGTATTCTGAACGTAATGGGCAGGATCTATATGGATAACATTGATTGCCCGTTCAGGACGGCGTCCAGGGAGATAGAAAACCTGAGGAGCTTTACAAATATTATTATTGTTGATATGCACGCCGAGGCAACATCAGAAAAAAATGCACTGGCATGGTACCTTGATGGTAAGGTCTCATGCGTAATAGGCACTCACACCCATATACAGACGGCAGATGAAAGGATACTTCCGATGGGTACCGGATATATTACCGATGCGGGAATGACAGGGCCGTATGACGGCATATTAGGTGTGGATAAAGATATAATATTGAATAAATTTTTAAACCATATGCCCGTCAAATTCGAAGTTGCAAAAGGTAAAACCCAATTCAACGGTCTTCTTGTGGACATAAATGAAAGTACCGGCAGAACCATCCGGCTTGAGAGGTTATCCTATGTGATGGAAACATAACGATAACAATCTATTATCTGCGCGGCTCTACTATCAATTTAATAGCAGTACGTTCCCTGCCTTCTATTGTTAAGTCCGTAAAAGCTGGTACGCATATAAGATCTACGCCGGAAGGCGCCATATATCCCCTTGATATTGCAATGGCCTTGATTGCCTGGTTAAGTGCGCCTGCGCCGATCGCATGCATCTCAACGATCCCTTTTTCCCTGATGACGCCCGCGAGTGCGCCTGCTATCGAATTAGGATTGGATTTTGATGAAATCTTCAATATGTCCATGTTAAACCCTCCTGATATAATAATTCTACATATTATGATAAAAATCCTCTTTATTAATTGGATATAATTGTCGATTGGTATCAATATCCTTTCAGCAAAACCTTGCCACTTGAAAACAGTGAAAACTGAAAATATAATATTAAGTGTGAAGAACATACTTCTATATATAATATTATTTTTTCTTATTGCAACGTCCGCATCATGTGCTTCCAATTCCCGGAATACAATATCGGAAGTCGACTCAGGCACGCAAGCAACTGATGAGAAGGTTGGCTCGGTCATAGACGGGGTTATAGACAACGGTCCGGTAAGAGGAGGCCGATTAAAACTGTTTTGTACCCCGCCCGATATATTGAATCCGTTATTTTCTAAGAACAGCTGCATGTCCGATGTGTTTCTTTGTGTATACGAAGGATTGACAATGGTTGGAAGGGATCTGAAACCGGCGCCATGGCTCGCAAAAGGGTGGGAAGTATCTGAAGATGGGTTGGCATGGACGTTTGAGATAAGAAATGATGTTTATTGGCATGATGGCAAACCGCTCACATCCGGTGACGTTGAACAGACTTTTAGGATAATAAAAAATAATCCGGGGAAGACGCTTTATTTCAATAACATTGCTAATGTGGATGCCTTTGTTTCTTTAGACCGTTACCACTTTAAAGTCATTTTAAAAAGGCCTGATTCATTCACATCCGGGTATATGGATTTTCCCATATTGCCTGCGCATGTATTCAGCGATTCAAAGGGAGATATTGATGAAGGAACTTTGATTCCGGGTACAGGCCCATTCGCACTTGTGAAATACGATAAGGAAAAATCTGTTTTATTAAGCAGGAACGACAATTGGTGGGCTTCCAAAGCAATATATGATAAAGGTGGTATGCTTCCGTATATAGATGAAATTGAATTCAGGGTCGGCAATGATACGGATGACGCGATAGGTTTTTTCCAGACGAGGGAGATAGACGCCACATTCATCAATCAAATAGAGGGAAACAGGTTTTCAGGAAGGTCGGATTTATCCTTCTCGGGTTATGCCGGCAACAAATTCGAGTTTGTAGCTTTTAATACAAAGAAGACGATAACATCAGACCCCGCTGTGAGGTATGCGATTTCAAAAATTATTGACAGGGATGAGGTAGTCAGAGATCTGTTTCCGGATAAGGCTATTCCCGCGGGTTTTCCTTCAATGCCCGGTAACTGGCTTATAAATACTCGGCAGGATAATGATGAACCGGAACTGGAGGATCCGGACAGATTACTCGAAGACAATGGATGGAAAATGGTAAATGAAAAACTGTATAAAAGGATAAACGGTAAAAATACACAGCTTTCTCTTAATCTTGTTTATAATAATGACAACCCTGAAAGAAAGATAATTGCAGGATTTATTTCTAACAAGCTTGCTGAGTACGGTATATCAGTAAATATAAAAGCGGCTGACTGGAACGATTATAAGAAAGCCATGAGTTCAGGAAACTTTGATATGATGCTGGCCGGATGCACGATACGGCACGTGCCGGATATGTCATTTTTTTACTTAAGCAATGAAAAACCAGGAACTGCCGACAGCCATTTCAATGTCTGGAACATCTCGGGTTATAATAATCCAATATGCACCGAACTGTTGAAAAATATCTCCTTATATTCGGATTATGATATCAGAAGTTCATTATTTAATGAGCTCAATCTTTTACTGCTTCAGGATGTGCCATATATCGGACTGTTTTTTTATAAGGGAACCGTTTTGTATTCCAAAAAGATCAGAGGTATACAGGAGCCTGTATATTGGAATAAATACTATGATATTGCCCGCTGGTACCTTATTAAACCTTAGACCATTGCAGATGAGATATCTTGAAAGTGAGTTGTTACAATATGTTTATCGTTCCGTGGATAGCACTGATAATTACATTAATTGCCGCCGATCAGGCAAGTAAACTGATTATGGCTGCGATTATCAGGAGCACAGGTGAAATCGAGGTCATAACAGGATTTTTTTATCTGATACATGTTGAAAATACCGGCGCTGCGTGGAGTATTCTTAAAAATGGCAGATATTTTTTTATAGTTACCTCGATTATTCTGATAGTATTGCTTGTATACGTTCTCGTCAGGATCAGGCATGCTTTGCCTCGATTATCGCTGAGCATTATCACTGCCGGAGCTATAGGAAACCTGATCGACAGGATTTATAAAGGTAGTGTGACGGATTTTTTTGATTTCAACATATTCGGCTATCATTTTCCGACGTTCAATATTGCCGATATGTCCATATTTTTTGGTACGATATTGCTATTTCTTTTATTGATTCGAAAACATCCGGACTTCAGTGAGTTGTTCCGATGAACGAATGGATTGGCGGAGATTCTAAATGGACATCCGATTAAAGGTCGAAGACGGGTACGGAATGAGGATAGATGCATGGCTGGCTTCTTATCGCAAGGAGTATTCGAGGACTTTTTACAAAAAGCTCATCGACGGGAGCAAGGTTATTGTAAATGGTTCGGTGATAAAATCAAGTTACAGAGTAAAGCCGGATGATATTATACTGCTGGATGTGCCGACACCTGAGAAGCTTGCCGTGGAACCCGAGGATATTCCGATAGATATCGTTTATGAAGATGATCATATCTTAGTTGTCGAAAAGCCGAA
>CAYWGM010000002.1:19219-66697 GCA_964457875.1 uncultured Eubacteriales bacterium
AGAATAGCGCATGAGATCATCGAAAAGAATAAAGGAACCGAAAATCTTGTGCTGATAGGCATACAGCGCAGGGGCGTCGTAATCGCGCACAGGATTCGTGATAAGATTTCAGAAGCCGAAGGTTATGATATTCCCGTAGGCATCCTTGATATCACTTTCTATAGGGATGACCTGAGCCTTCTTGCCGGGCACCCCATAGTCAACGGTACGGAGATTCAGTTTGCCATTAATGATAAAAGAATAGTGCTTGTGGACGATGTGCTTTATACCGGCAGGACTGTAAGAGCTGCAATAGAAGCCATCATGGACATAGGCAGACCCCGGTTCATCCAACTGGCGATACTGATAGACAGGGGACATCGCGAATTACCGATAAGGGCTGATTTTGTGGGTAAAAACGTGCCGACTTCCAGGACGGAGCAGATAAATGTAAAAGTTGCCGAGATAGATGGAGTGAATTGCGTCACAATAAGCGATGCTAATTTGAATGGAGGGATGAGATGAATCTTAAAAGCAAAGACTTGCTCGGATTAAAAAACATGGATGCATCCGAGATAGAGTATATACTCGAGACGGCGCGTACTATGAAGATGATACTCATGTCGAGGAACAAGAAGACTGCCCATCTCCAGGGCAAGTCCATCATTACACTGTTTTATGAGAACAGTACACGGACTCGCCTGTCGTTTGAGCTTGCATCAAAATACATGGGGGCCAGCGCCGCCAACATCTCTTCGTCCGGAAGCAGCGTTTCCAAAGGCGAAACACTGATAGATACGGGCAAGACAATAGACAGCATGGGCGCCGACGTTATTATAATCCGGCATCCTATGTCCGGAGCTCCGCATCTTCTGGCCCGAAATGTCAATGCTTCGGTCATCAATGCGGGAGATGGGATGAATGAGCATCCGACACAGGCTCTTCTTGACATGTTCACTATTCAGGAAAAAAAAGGCGGTCTTAAAGGCTTAAAGATCGCCATCGTAGGGGACGTTTTTTACAGCAGGGTGGCGAGGAGCAATATATGGGGGTTGCTGAAGTTGGGTGCCGACCTTAGTATCGCAGGGCCTTCCACACTTATCCCACCCGGATTGGAAAACACCGGCGTCAAAGTTTTTAATAACGTCGAGGAAGCGCTGAAAGACGCCGATGTTGTAATCGGTCTGCGAATACAGCTCGAAAGACAGAAAAAAGGTCTCTTTCCAAGTAAACGTGAGTATACGCGGTTCTTTGGGGTGGACGAGGATAGGCTGTCGCTTGCAAAAGATAATGTGCTTCTACTTCATCCGGGGCCTGTCAATAGGGGCGTAGAACTCTCTTCAGCTGTGATAGACGGCGGGCAGTCCCTGATCAACGAGCAGGTGACGAACGGCGTTGCTGTCAGGATGGCGTTACTATACTTATTAACCAGGAGGGTTGCTGATTGAAGATATTGATTAAAAATGGCCATATCATTGATGCGAAGACGGGTAGGGACGAAATTTCCGATATTCTTGTTGAAAACGGCATAATAAGCCGGATAGACAAAGGGATACAATCGGCAGGCTCCGAATCGATCAATGTTGATGGCAGATATATATTGCCCGGCCTTGTCGATTGCCACTGCCATTTGAGGGATCCGGGTTATGAGTACAAGGAGGATATCAAGAGCGGCACAAGGAGCGCCGCAATGGGCGGATTCACTTCTGTCGCCTGTATGGCCAACACCGATCCGGTCATTGATAATGAAGCGGTGGTAAGGTACATCCTTGCTAAATCAAAAAGTGACGGAGTAGTGAATGTTTTCCCGATAGGCGCCATTACAAAAGGCCTGCGCGGCGAAGAGCTCTCTGGGATCGGAGAATTAAAGTCCGCGGGGGCGGTCGCCATATCCGACGACGGATTCCCTGTACGCAGCGCCTCTTTGATGAAAAAAGCGATGCAGTATTCTTCGATGTTCGATATCGCAGTCATATCACACTGTGAAGATATCGATCTGACGGATGACGGACTTATGAATGAGGGATATATCTCAACCATGCTCGGACTGAAAGGGATCCCCGCGGCGGCGGAGGAAGTGATGGTGGCCCGGGAAATCGCGCTGTCTCACTATACGGGAGTACCGGTGCATATAGCGCATGTAAGCACGGCGTCGTCAGTTGAAATTATCCGGGATGCAAAAAGAAAAGGGATAAAGGTCACAGCTGAGACATGCCCGCATTACTTTACTCTCACCGATGAGGCGTGCGCCGATTATAACACGTTTGCCAGGGTGAATCCGCCTTTAAGAGGCAGGACTGATGTTGCGGCAATTATTGAAGGCTTAAAAGACGGCACCATAGATATCATATCAACCGACCATGCGCCGCACCATCGTGATGAGAAGAACGTCGAATTCGCGCAGGCGGCTAACGGCATCTCCGGTTTTGAGACGGCTTTTGCGCTTGCCTCCACATATCTTGTGAAACCGGGTATATTGACGGTTATGGAATTGGTTGAAAAGATGTCGTATGCCCCATCAAGATTGCTGAGATTGGATAAAGGTTCAATAGAAATCGGGAATTCCGCTGACCTGATCATCGCGGACATGGGCGGGGAGTGGACCGTCGATCCTGCGATGTTCAAGTCCAAGGGAAGGAACACTCCTTTTGGCGGATACAGACTGACCGGCATGATTACTCATACGCTTACAGGCGGGAGAAAGATCGTCGAAGAGAGAAAATTGCTTTGTTGACAGAAGGAAGAAAAGGAGAATCAAACACGATGTTTATTGACAAACTGGTATCGGCTGTGAAAAGCAAGGCAAATCCCACAGTTCTCGGTCTTGATCCGAGGCTGGATCATATTCCCGCGCCTATACTTGAAAAGGCTTACGGAATATACGGTCATACGATAGAAGGTGTCTGCGCTGCGTTCTATGAATTTAATGAAAGACTTATAAACGCCACGCATGACATAGTCCCTGTAGTGAAACTGCAGCTTGCCTGTTATGAATCTTACGGGCATGAGGGCATCAGAACGCTGGAAAGAAGTATCGCTGCCGCAAAGAGCCGCGGCATGCTCATTATCTGCGATGCCAAAAGGGGCGATATCGGTTCGACGGCAGAGGCCTATTCGTCGGCATTCATTGGCAGATCTCCGATTGGCGGCGGCGATGCGAGAAGTGTTTTTGATTCGGATGCGGTTACAGTGAATCCGTTTGTGGGGTTTGACGGTATAAAACCCTTCATTGAAGACTGCGGCCGATATGACAAAGGGATTTTCTTACTCGTCAAGACCTCTAATAAAACATCGGGCCAGATACAGGACCTTATGGCAGACTCAGGCAAAAGCATTTATGAAATAATTGCCGGGTATGTTGAAGAATGGGGTTCAGCATTGATTGGAAAAGACGGATATAGTAGCGTAGGGGCAGTTATCGGCGCAACTTACCCGAACCAGGCGAAGGTGTTGCGCAGGATCCTCAAGCATGCGTATATCCTTGTTCCTGGGTACGGGACGCAGGGCGGCACTGCAGGAGATTGCGCACATTCGTTCAATCCGGATGGCCTTGGGGCCATTGTTAACGCATCGAGGAGCATTATGTGCGCTTATCTCTCGGATAAATGGAAAGGAAGATACGACGCCGCGAATTTCGATTCTGCCGCAAGGGCTGAGGCCTTGGATATGAAGGACAGATTGAATGAAGCCATAGAAAGGTTGTTTTTATGAAAGCGGTAATAGCATTGGAAGATGGTACGGTCTTTGAGGGTGAGTCCTTTGGCACCGAAGGTGAAATAACCGGAGAGGTCGTATTCAATACGGGCATGACAGGTTATCAGGAAATACTGACTGATCCGTCGTATTTCGGACAGATAGTGACCATGACATATCCGCTTATCGGGAATTACGGCATAAATATTGATGACTTCGAATCATCCAGACCTCATGTAAGCGGTTTCATCGTCAGGGAATTGTGCAGAACCCCCAACAACTGGAGATCTGCAGGCGATCTGAACGAATATCTTTTGCGTCATGGCATTATAGGTCTTGAAGGCATCGATACCCGGGCTATTACAAAGATACTGAGGGACAATGGCACTATGAAAGGGATGTTATCAACAAGCAGTGATTTTTGCTGCTCATCAAAGATCGACAGTATCGTTGCCAGTGTGAACAAAGATCCGGTGTTAAAGGTCACGACGGATAAAGTCAGACATTATGAAGCCGATGGGCATAGAATAGCGCTGATTGATTACGGGGTCAAACAAAGTATAATAACATCGCTTCTAAAACGTGGATGCGAAGTATATGTCTTTCCGGCGACGTCAAGTGCGGATGAGGTGATTAGCGTCGACCCCGACGGTATTGTATTGTCAAACGGTCCCGGGGATCCCAAAGACTGTGGTTATGCTATCATGGCGATTAAAAACCTCCTTGGGAAAAAGCCAATACTCGGCATATGCCTCGGACATCAGTTGATCGCCCTTGCGCGCGGTGCTGATGCGGAAAGGTTGAAGTACGGGCACAGGGGCTGTAATCATCCTGTTAAGGATCTAAAGAAGGATATAACGTATATAACTTCGCAAAACCATGGATATACCATCATCGAATCGACGGTCGATACGCGGCTTATGGAGGTCAGCCATCGCAATATGAACGACGGTACCATCGAGGGGATAAGGCACAATGATATACCGGTGCTTTCGGTGCAATTCCATCCTGAAGCATCGCCCGGACCGGGTGATACCGCATACCTTTTTGATGAATTCATGTTAATGATAGGAGAAATCAAGGCAGATGCCAAAACGTAATGATGTTAATAAAGTACTGGTGATAGGTTCTGGTCCGATTATCATAGGGCAGGCCGCCGAGTTTGATTATGCCGGTACACAGGCCTGCAGGGCCCTTAAGGAAGAAAATATCGGCGTAGTGCTGGTCAATTCGAATCCCGCTACTATAATGACCGACGGTAATATCGCCGATAAGGTTTATATCGAGCCTCTGATACCGGATATCATTGAAAAAGTCATTATTAAGGAGAGACCTGATAGCCTTCTTCCGACACTTGGCGGGCAGACAGGGCTGAACCTGGCGATGGAGCTTGATGAAAGCGGAGTGCTTGGGCAATACGGGGTCAAGCTGCTCGGTACTGCTTCAAATGCCATCAGGATGGCGGAGGATCGCAGCGCCTTCAAGCAAATGATGGAAAGGATAGGCGAACAATGTATAGATAGTAAAATCGTCAATACAGTCGGTGATGCCGTTATTTATGCTTCGGAGATAGGTTACCCTGTAATTGTAAGACCCGCCTATACCCTTGGCGGTACCGGCGGAGGCATAGCTGCGGATAGCATCGAATTAGCGGAGATAGCGTCCAACGGGTTGCGTTTGAGCAGGGTCACGCAGGTACTTATCGAAAAATGCATTGCCGGATGGAAGGAAATAGAATATGAAGTCATGCGGGACTCAAAAGGTAACGTGATTACCGTATGCAATATGGAAAACGTGGATCCGGTCGGTGTGCATACCGGAGACAGCATCGTCGTGGCTCCTTCCCAGACGCTTGCCGATAAAGAATACCAGATGTTGAGGACCGCATCCATCAAGATAATATCTGAACTTGGAATCGAGGGAGGGTGCAATGTCCAATTTGCACTCAATCCATTAAGTTTCGAATATGCTGTAATTGAAGTGAATCCACGTGTCAGCAGGTCATCGGCGCTTGCCTCAAAAGCGACAGGGTATCCGATTGCCAAGGTTGCGACAAAAATAGCCATAGGTTATGGGCTTGATGAAATAAAGAATGCCGTCACAGGCAAGACATTTGCGTGTTTTGAGCCGACGTTGGATTATGTGGTTGTCAAGATACCCAAATTGCCATTCGATAAATTCGTAAGTGCGAGAAGGACGCTCGGGACGCAGATGAAGGCTACAGGTGAGGTGATGGCCATCAGCAGTTCGTTCGAAGGGGCATTGATGAAGGCTATCAGATCGCTCGAGTTGAACATGTCGACACTGGAACAGGAATATTATAAGAGATTCACCGATGCTGAAATCAGGAAAAAGTTATATGATATTAATGATGAAAGGATATTCGTAATAGCAGAGGCCTTAAGAAGAGGGTTTGCTGCCGGCGCAATCTCAGAGATAACCACGATTGACCGGTTCTTTATCAATAAGTTGAAGACCATCACAGATATGGAAGAGGCGTTGAAGCGGACAAGCATTGCATCAATCAGCATGCAGCTTCTTAACAGAGCCAAAAAGACCGGTTTTACGGACAAAACCATATCGGATTATCTCAAATGCAGTGCCGGCGAGATAACGAAGATGCGGAAGGATGCGGGTATCGAGGCTTCGTACAAGATGGTCGATACATGCGCAGCGGAATTTGAAGCTGCAACCCCGTATTATTACTCGACTTATGACCGGAATAACGAATCTATCGCTACTAATAGGCGCAAAGCCCTCGTAATAGGTTCGGGACCGATAAGGATCGGTCAGGGCATAGAATTTGATTATTGTTCGGTGCATTCTGTATGGGCGTTGAAAGAAGCAGGTTATGAAACAATAATTGCAAATAATAATCCGGAAACTGTGAGCACTGATTTTGATACTGCAGACAGATTGTACTTCGAACCGCTTACAGTTGAAGATGTGAAGAACATCATAGAAAGGGAAAAGCCAGAAGGGGTCATTATTCAATTCGGAGGCCAAACCGCCATAAAGCTGGCCAAACCGCTGTACGAAATGGGCGTGAAGATATTCGGGACAGATGCCGCCAGTGTGGATGCTGCGGAAGACAGGGAGAAATTTGATAAGATCCTTGAGAAACTGAATATACCAAGGCCTTCCGGGAAGACCGTATTCAAGCCGGACGAGGCGATATCCGCGGCGAACCTGCTTGGTTACCCTGTGCTCGTAAGGCCGTCGTATGTATTGGGCGGGCAGGGGATGGAGATCGCATACAATGATTCCGATATAGTTGAGTTCATGGGAATAATAAACAAAGTGGAGCAGGAGCATCCGATATTGATAGACAGATATCTGATGGGCAAGGAAATTGAAGTGGATGCCATCTGCGACGGCGAAGACATACTTATTCCGGGAATAATGGAGCATATAGAAAGAGCGGGGGTGCATTCCGGGGACAGTATTTCGGTATATCCGCCGCAGACACTCGATGAAGACGTTATTGAAAGGATAGTGGACTATTCGCGCAAATTGGCGCTCGAGCTTAAAGTCATCGGCATGATCAATATACAATATGTGCTTTTTAATAATATCCTATATGTAATCGAGGTGAACCCACGCTCCAGCAGGACCGTACCGTATATAAGCAAGGTAACGGGGATCCCTATGGTGAATATTGCGACAAAACTGATGACAGGACGGAAACTAAAGGATCTGGGTTACTGCGCGACACTCGGCGGGACTCACGGGTATGTGGCAGTAAAAGTCCCTGTTTTCTCATTCGAAAAGCTGCATGACGTCGATACGGGTCTCGGACCCGAGATGAAATCTACCGGCGAAGTCCTCGGGATTGCAAAAGATTTCCCGCAGGCATTGTACAAAGGTATCATAGCTTCCGGAATAAAACTTCCCGATAGAAGCGGCGGGATATTGATGACTGTCCGCGATACCGATAAAATGGAATTGATACCAATTGCGGAGGAATTCAAAAATATGGGATTCGTGTTGTGGGCTACAAGGAAAACCGCAAATGTATTGAATGAACATGGGATAGCCGTGAATACGGTGAAAAAAATAGATGAGGGAAATCCTGGCATACTTGACCTGATACAATCAGGTAAGATCGGTCTGGTGATAAATACCCCGACAAGGGGCAGAAAGCCTGACAGGGATGGTTTCAGGATAAGAAGGAAATCTGTTGAGATGTCGATCCCGTGTCTGACTTCCCTCGATACCGCAAAAGCGGTGCTTGAATGCATAAAGCTTGGTAAGACAAGCAATGAACTGGAAGTTTATGATGTAAACAGCATTTTAGATGAGCCGGAGGAATGAAAATGAGCAGGTTATTCAACGTCAAAGTCACCGATGCCGGAGCGATAGCGCAGGATATAGTGCGTATAAGGGCTGTTTCGGAATATATTGCATCCTCGGCTGTACCCGGGCAATTCATCAATGTGAATATTCCCGGCCAGGGAGAATTTATGCTGAGGAGACCTTTCAGCATATCCGGCGTAGACGGGAGAGATAATACGTTTGAATTTGCATTTAAGGTCAGGGGAAAAGGCACACGCATCCTTTCAGCGGTAAAACCGGGAGATATGCTTGATATAATGGGCCCTCTCGGCAATGGATTTACTGTCGGGGACGAATTGAAGAAGGTAGCCGTAATAGGTGGCGGACTGGGCATATTCCCATTGCTGTTCCTGCTTGATCGGATCGGCACAAATTCATGTCGTTGCTGCAGGAAGGTGTTTGCCGGTTACAGGAATAAGCAAAGCATGTTTTGCAGAGATGAATTGACGGCTAAGTGCGAGGAGCTCATGATAACGACCGAAGACGGCAGCTATGCTACTGCAGGTCTGGTTACCTGTTCGCTTGAGCAATCCCTTACATCGGAAAAATATGATATGATTTTTACATGTGGTCCTGCTCCAATGCTCAAGGAAATTTGCCGAATTGCCGCCAATAAGGGCATCGGATGCCAGGTCTGCATGGAGGAAAGGATGGGCTGCGGCATAGGAGCATGCCTTGTTTGCGCCTGCAAAACCAACGACACGGAGCTTGGATGGCGTTATTCCCATGTCTGCAAGGATGGACCTGTCTTCAATAGCACCGACTTGATTTTTGATTGATGGACTTATTGATTGATGGATTTATCGGAGGTGGATATGGCAGAACTTGCAATGGAAATAGCCGGTATAAAGCTAAAAAATCCTGTAATAGCAGCTTCGGGGACCTACGGTTTCGGGAGGGAATATTCAGAATATTCCGACTTGAAGCGGTTGGGCGGAATCGCCGTAAAAGGCCTGACTTTGGAGCCGAGAGAAGGCAACAAGCCTCCGCGTATCGCGGAAACACCCTCAGGGATGCTCAATAGCGTAGGACTGCAGAATCCCGGCATAAAGCATTTTATTAGGCATGAGATCCCATTCCTTGAACAATATGATATTGCCATCATCGCAAATATCGCGGGGAACACCGCTGAAGAGTATTATGAGATAGCCGGGATGCTTGAAGATACTTCGATAGATGCTATCGAGGTTAATGTCTCGTGCCCTAATGTGAAACAAGGATGCGCGGCATACGGAGCGTCAGCTGCCGGTGTTTCGCTGGTTACATCCGCAGTGAGGAAGGCAACTTCAAAACCGGTCATTGTCAAACTATCGCCGAATGTCACCAGTATCGCCGAGGTAGCTCAGGCTGCCGAAGGGGCTGGGGCAGACGCCGTTTCATTGATAAATACTATTCTCGGGATGTCGATTGATATTGAAACTAAAAGACCGGTGCTTGGGAATAACTTCGGAGGCCTTTCGGGGCCTGCCGTAAAGCCTGTGGCATTGAGAATGGTATACGAGACTTCGCATAGCATAAAAATACCGGTGATAGGCATGGGAGGAATAAACTGCGCGGGCGATGCGGTTGAATTCATGCTTGCCGGAGCATCGGCTATAATGGTCGGAACCGCTAATTTCGTTAATCCATCAGCATGCCTGGATATTGCTGATGGCATCCGGGATTATCTTGACCGGTCAGGGCATAAATCTATAGCCGAGATAATCGGCGCATTGAAAATGAATTAAGATACAAATTAAAGAGGAGAAGAGTAAGTAAAATGAAAACACGACTTATTTTCGTGAGGCATGCAGAAGCTGAAGGTAATGCAAATAGAGTGTTTCATGGCTGGACTGATTCCAATATAACTGAAAAAGGCCGGCTTCAGGCGCAGATTGTTGCAGAAAAGATAAGCGGTCTCGACATCGATGTGATATATTCAAGCAGTCTTAAGAGGACTGTACAGACTGCTTCATATATTGCGAACAAAAAAAGACTCCCAGTGATATGTTCCGATGATCTTAAGGAGATAAACGGAGGCGATTGGGAAGATATTTCATGGGAGGAGCTTGAGAGAAAATGGCCGGAACAATACGGTTTATGGGGTAAAATGCCGCATCTCCATATAATGCCAAACGGGGAATCGATGGTGGGCTTGATGGAACGTCTGCTGACTGAAATCAGAAGGATCATCGGTATTAATAAGGGCAGGAATGTTTGCATCGTAACACATGGTACGGCAATACAGGTCTTGATGTGCTGTTTCCGGGGCTGCGGCCTTGAAAAGATGTCGGATTATCTCTGGCATGATAACACGGCGGTATCTGTCGTGGATTATGATGACGAGAAGGATCGCTTCGAAATAATTATGGAAGGTGATTCTGCGCATTTGGATGATAACATGAGCACCGTTCGCAACCAGAAATGGTGGAGGACAATGGCCAGGAACAAGGATCTGATATCGTGGCTGTTCGAAACCGGCGCCCTTAAGGTAAGTCCGCATGATCAGCCTTTCTGGTATACTTCAGGTACAATCGGCCCGTATTATATCAATACTCATTATCTTTTCGGCAGCGAAGCGGCGGCTAATGAACTGCTGGCTTTTATCAACTCCGAAAAGGATAATCATAAAGACTTTATCACAAGTCTTTATGACAGATTGACGTTTAACTACTGTAATAACATGTTATATAAAGGTGTAATCGATTATCTTGTTGATTTTATAATGAATGATATCGGAATAAGCGATATCGATTATATTTCGGGAGGTGAGCGCCGGGATTGGTTTTTTTCGCCTATTGTCGCGCAACTTACAGGCAAACCCCATCTGTTCATATATAAAGACCTTAATATCGTCTTTGAAAAGGACAGCGAGGTTTCCAGATGTTCCGGCAGGCAACTTGAAAGTAATAAGATACTTCATATTGCGGATCTGGTAACTGAGGCTTCAAGCTTCGAAAGGAATTGGATACCTTCGATAAAGAGATGCGGCGGTAATATGAAATGGAGCCTGGTTGTCGTGGATAGGAACCAGGGGGGCGGAGAATATCTGGTAAAAGAAGGCGTGAAGCCTAATGCCCTGATATATATTGATGAAAGCTTCTTTGACACTGCCTATTCATTTGGATTGATAGACTTGCCGCAAAAAAACATGATTGCTTCGTATATTAAAGATCCGTATGAAAGCATGAAGAGTTTTTTAGCCGAGAATCCCGGATTCATCGAAGCTTCGCTTACTTCCGGTGACAGCAGGGTGAAGGAGCGCGCAAAGCTGTCACTTGACGGGGGGATTTATAATTAAAGGTAAATATTTTATCGTCACTTTCGGATGCCAGATGAATGAAAACGATTCCGAGAAGATTGCCGGCATGCTCGAATCAATGGGCTTTGAAGAATCAGGATCGGTCGAAGACAGCGATATGGTTGTTTTTAATACATGCTGTGTCCGCGGAAGCGCAGAACAGAAGATCTATGGCCGGATAGGCGCACTGAAGGGATTGAAGAAGATCAGACCGCAGATGATCGTAGCGGTGGGCGGCTGTATGGCACAGCAAAAAGGGATCGCCGAAAGCATCAGCAAACGTTTCCCTTTCATAGATATAATATTTGGTACGCATAATTTGCACAACATCCCTTCGTTGATTTCAAAAAGGATATCAGAAGGAGCGCCTGTATTGGAAATAGCCGAAGACTCGTTATGCGCTGTCGAAGGTATGCCTGTAAGGCGTAAGGACAATATTACCGCATATGTGACGATAATGCAGGGGTGTAGTAATTTCTGTTCTTATTGCGTTGTCCCATATGTTAGGGGTGGCGAACGGAGCAGGAAGCCGGAAAATATCATAGAAGAGATCAGAGGGTTAGCTGGTGGCGGCACAAAAGAAATCATGCTGCTGGGCCAGAATGTCAATTCGTATGGGAGCGATATTTTCGGGAAACCTGTTTTTGATGACCTTTTAAGGCGAATTGATACAATTGCAGGAATTGAGAGGGTAAGGTTCATGACGTCCCACCCGAAGGATCTTTCGGATGGATTGATCAGTGCCATGAAAGAATGTGCAAAGATCTGCGAGCATATTCATCTGCCGGTACAGGCGGGCAGCACGCATATACTCGAACAAATGAACAGAGGTTATACAAGGCAACAATATCTTGATTTGATCGATAAAATAAGAGATAATATTCCAAGTGTTTCATTAACAACAGATATTTTGGTAGGTTTTCCCGGCGAAAGTGAAGATGACTTTGATGATACACTGGAGCTTGTAAAAAAAGTATGTTTCGATACGGCCTATACTTTTATTTATTCTTCTAGGTCAGGTACGCCGGCCGCGGATTTTGCCGGGCAGATCCCTCATATGACAAAGATGGACAGGTTCAGGAGGCTTGTAAGCCTTCAGAACAGTATCAGCCGGAGGATAAACGAAGGCATGCGCGGAAAGGAATTCGAAGTAATCGTGGAGGGAGCGAGCAGAACCGACCCGAAACGCTATACCGGACGAACCAGATCCAACAAGATTGTGAATATGGATGGCAGTCCAGATCTTATAGGTAGGACTGTAGTTGTAAAAATCGAAGAAGCAGGGACCTGGTCTCTTGACGGAAAGGTCCGGAATAAAAAGGAGAATATATATGAACAGGGAAATTGAGAATTTGTGTATCAACAACATCAGGATACTATGCGCTGAGACAGTCCAAAAGGCTAATTCAGGGCATCCCGGCCTGGCGATGGGTTCGGCTCCGATGGCTTTTACACTCTGGGAAAAATTTTTAAGGCATAATCCCGGCAATCCTTCATGGATCGATCGTGACAGATTCGTATTGTCCGCCGGTCATGCTTCCGTCTTGTTATATTCAATGCTGCATCTTTTCGGATACGATGTGACTATTGACGATCTTAAGAATTTTCGGCAATGGGGAAGCATAACACCGGGGCATCCCGAATACGGTGTTACACCAGGTGTGGAGACTACTACCGGACCGCTCGGACAGGGCTTGTCAAATGCTGTAGGCATGGCCATAGCAGAGAGTCACCTGGCGGCGGCATTCAACAGACCCGGTTATGAATTGATAAATCATTATACTTATGTCTTGTGCGGCGACGGATGCCTTATGGAAGGCGTGACATCAGAAGCGGCTTCACTTGCAGGCACTTTAAAGCTCGGAAAACTCATCGTATTGTACGATTCGAATTCGATGACCATAGAGGGAAGCACTGAACTGGCATTTACGGAAAACGTGATGAAACGTTTCGAAGCTTACGGGTGGCATGTGACAGAAGTAAAAGACGGAAACGACACTGAATCCATAGCCAAGGCAATCAGTGGAGCGAGGAAAGAGACTTCAAGGCCTAGCCTGATCGCCGTGACGACACAGATAGGTTTCGGTTGTCCCGCAAAACAGGGGAAGGCATCTGCGCATGGCGACCCGCTTGGCGTTGATAATATAAATGCTACAAAGAAGAATTTGTGTTTCAATTATGACGAACCATTCACTGTACCGCAGGAGGTTGGCGACTATTTTAAAGAATTGGCCGATAGATCCGCAGTTTCAGAAAAAGAATGGAATAGTTTATTCGATTCCTATAAAAAGACATTTCCTGAGTTAGCAAAACAATTTGAATCATGGTCAGGTCAAATAAGGTCTGATTTTTTTGAAGATGAAGAGATTTGGCGTTTTGAAGGGAAACCTGACGCCACACGGAACATTTCGCACAGTATCCTGAAAAAGGTTGCGGACAGGTTGCCCAATCTTATCGGCGGCTCTGCGGATGTTGCGCCGTCTACAAAGGCGTTTATCAAAGATACTGAGTATTATTCCGATCTAAACAGAACCGGCAGGAATATCCACTTTGGCGTCCGTGAGCATGCGATGGCGGCTGTCGCCAATGGTATCTCGCTGCATGGAGGACTGCGCTGCTTTGCTTCTGCCTTCTTTGCATTTGTCGATTATATGAAGCCGGCGATGAGGATGTCGGCCATAATGAAGCAACCTGTCATATATATCCTTACTCATGACAGTATAGGCGTGGGAGAGGACGGACCTACACATCAGCCTGTAGAGCAGCTTGTATCATTAAGGAGCATTCCCGGTTTTATTGTGTTCCGCCCGGCCGATGCCAAGGAAACTGTAGCAGGCTGGCATATCGCGGTCAATTCTGTGGAAAACCCTGTAGCATTGGTTTTAACCAGGCAGAATGTGCCATGTTATGAACAGACGGGTAAGGACGCGGTAAAAGGGGCGTATGTAATCCTGGATTCCAAGAAAGACCTTCCTGATATCATACTTATCGCGACCGGTTCCGAACTCAGGCTTGCTTATGAAGCGCACGGACTGCTTGCGGAGAAAGGCGTAGACGCCAGAGTGGTAAGCATGCCGTCATGGGAGCTTTTTGAGGTGCAGTCTGCGGAATACAGGGACAGTGTCCTTCCTCCGTCTGTGCGTTCAAGACTCGTGATCGAAGCCGCAAGCCCGGTCGGCTGGGAGAAGTATACAGGACTTGACGGGGGTAACGTATGTGTGGATACGTTCGGAGCTTCATCACCATACGCCAGAATATTCGAGGAATATGGCTTTACGGTATCCGGTGTTGTTGCGAAGGCTCTTGACGTAGTCCGCAGGAATGCATAATAGAATGTCCTATGGAGAAATAAATGTCATCTTTAACACCGATGATGCAACAATATTCGCTAATAAAAAAGCAGCATAATGATTGCATCTTGTTTTTCAGACTTGGTGATTTTTATGAAATGTTTTTTGAGGATGCCGAAATTGCATCTAGAGAACTTGAGATAACGCTTACGGGACGTGAATGCGGTTTTGGGCAAAGGGCGCCGATGTGCGGAGTCCCTTTTCATTCCGCCGACGGTTACATATTCAAATTGATTTCAAAAGGCCATAAGGTGGCCATATGTGAGCAGTTGGAAGATCCGTCGATGGCGAAGGGACTTGTTTCAAGGGATGTTGTCAGGATAGTCACACCCGGAACGATCACTGATCCATCCATGCTTGACGATAAGAAGAATAATTTCCTGATGGTTATTTACAGGCATAGTTATTACTTTGGTATTGCCGCCGCTGATTTATCGACCGGCGAATTTCATTCGACGCAGTTGAACTGGGGTAATACCATATCAAAACTACTGGATGAGATCTCAAAATACAATCCGTCGGAAATAGCCGCAAACAGTCAGTTTTTGGATGACAAATCATTAGCGGCTGATCTGTATTCCAAGTTCCATTTAAATATAACCCGGCTTGACGACCACTATTTTCAACCTGAGAATGCAAGGAAGACCGTTGATTCGTTTTTTAACAGGAACGGTAATCGTGCAGATACAGGTATCTTTGACGATAATGACGCCGCCTTGGCAATGGCCGCGTCAGCTGCGCTCCTCAGCTATCTTCAGCAGACGCAGAAGGCGGATCTTATACATATCGGGGGTATTCATTATTATAAAGTTGAAGAATATATGTCGATTGATTCATCAACCAGACGCAACCTCGAACTTACAGAGACTATCAGATCGAGGAGCAGGAAACATTCGCTTTTATGGGTGCTTGACAGGACGATGACTTCAATGGGAAGCAGGCTGCTGTCCAAATGGATCGGACAACCCCTTCTTGATGTCGATTCGATCAATGCGAGACTGGAAGCCGTTTCCGAACTCAAGGACAAACTCATGCCCAGGAATGATTTGCGAGAGTTACTTAAAAAGATAAATGATATTGAAAGACTGATGACTAAATTAGTTGTTGGAAGCATAAATTGCAGGGATCTTGTTTCGTTGAAGAACTCACTGGAGCAATTACCGAAGATGAAAAACCTTGTTGCAAAGCTTGATTCCAGACTTAATACAGGCATATACAATAATCTTGACACACTTGACGATGTTTTCAGGCTTATAGACTCTTCGATTATAGATAACCCTCCTGTCGCGGTCAACGAAGGAGGAATTATTAAAGACGGATTTAACGATGAGGTCGATAATTACCGTAAGGCATCTATGGAAGGCAAAGATTGGATCGCATCCCTTGAAAATGATGAACGAACCAAAACAGGGATAAAGAACTTGAGAATTTCGTTCAATAAAGTATTTGGATATTACATAGAAGTTACCAAGTCAAATTATCATCTTGTACCACATAACTACATACGCAAGCAGACGCTTGCAAACTGCGAGAGGTTCATCACCCAGGAACTGAAGGATCTGGAGGAAAAGATCCTCGGCGCAGAGGAAAAACTCATAGTAATCGAATATGACCTGTTCGCTGAAATAAAAGAACAGATCGCAGGCCGGTTATTCAGGATCAGGAAGACTGCCGAAGCCGTATCCGTTATTGACGTGCTGTGTGCACTTGCCGAAACGGCAGAGCATGAATCATATTGCCGCCCTGTAGTTAATGACGGCGCCGATGTGCGGATTATAGAAGGCAGGCATCCGGTTGTTGAGAAAATGCTCGGATCCGGGAACTTTGTACCGAATGACACCTTTCTTGATATGAACGAAAATAGATTGAATATAATCACTGGACCCAATATGGCCGGCAAATCCACATATATCAGACAGGTGGCGCTGATAATGCTTATGACGCAGATAGGCAGCTTTGTACCCGCAAAAAGCGCCGAGACAGGCATAATCGACAGGATATTCACACGCGTGGGGGCGTCTGACGATATTGCCGCGGGGCAGAGCACATTTATGGTGGAGATGTCAGAGGTGGCGCATATACTAAAAAATGCAACTCAAAGGAGTCTGCTGATATTGGACGAGATCGGCAGGGGAACCAGTACCTTTGACGGTCTGAGCATTGCCTGGGCAGTGATCGAGTATATCTGCGACACCCGGAAAATTGGCGCAAGGACGCTTTTTGCGACACATTACCATGAGCTTGCCGAACTTGAAGGAAAAATTCCAGGAATAAAGAATTATTGCTTTACTGTGCGGGAAAAAGGCGAGGATGTGGTATTCCTCAGGAAAATCATAAATGGGAAAGCTGATAACAGCTATGGGATTCAGGTGGCAAAACTTGCAGGCCTTCCCGCATCGTTGCTGGAGAGGGCGAGGGAAATCCTGCATCAGCTGGAAGATGCGGATATCAGCAAGAAAGACACGAGGCAAAAGAAAAACAGGCCGCCGCTTGAAGGGCAAATAGACATTTTTGCATTAAGTGGCCTATCCCGTATCAGAGACGATGTATTAGACGAATTGAAAACAATCGATATCCAGACGATATCACCGCTGGATGCGCTGAACATCCTTTACAGGATCCAGCGTAAGGCGAAGGGCATGGAGGACTGACGAGAAGATGGGCAGGATACATGTTCTTGACGAACTGACTTATGCTAAAATCGCAGCTGGTGAAGTAGTCGACAGGCCTTCCTCCATTGTCAAGGAATTAGTTGAAAACTCTATTGACTCGGGGGCGTCAAGAATAACTGTCGATCTTGAGAACGGCGGAACAACCCTGATCAGGGTTTCCGATAACGGATCCGGAATGGATCGCGGCGATGCCGTTATTGCGTTTCTAAGACATGCGACAAGTAAGATACACACTATAGATGATATTGACACATTAACAAGTCTTGGGTTCAGGGGTGAGGCTCTTGCAAGCATCGCAGCCGTGTCAAAAGTCGAAATGCTGACCAGGATACGCGAAGATCTGTCCGGCACACGGCTGTTGATCAAAGGAGGCAATATCGAGGATTCATCAGATGCCGGCTGTCCCGCAGGAACTACCATCACCGTAACTGAGCTGTTCTATAATACTCCGGCAAGGTATAAATTCCTGAAGCGTGATTCCACCGAGACGGGTTATGCTGTCGAAATGACAGCCAGGCTTGCGCTTGGAAGTCCTGACATATCATTTATATTAAACTGCAACGGCAGAGAGGTTCTCAGAACGCCGGGCGATAGTGATTTAAGAAATGTTATCTATAGTATTTATGGCAGGGAAATCGCCAATAATATTACTGAGATGGAATATTTTGATAAAGGGATAAATATATCAGGATTTACTGGAAAGCGAGGAACCGAAAGGGCAAACAGAAACAACCAGTCTTTTTTCGTTAACGGACGGTATTTTAAGAGCAGGTCGCTTTCAGCAGCTGTTGATGAGGCGTACAAGCCATATCTGGAAAAGGGGAAATACGCTTTCGTTATACTTAAAATGAATATAAGGCAGGATTTGACCGACGTGAATGTCCACCCCCAAAAAATGGAGATTCGTTTTTCAGATGAAAGTGATGTATTCAGGAAGGTATACCATGCGATATCAAATACGCTGAAAGGGGTGTTCGAACCCCAATCTGTCGTGTTTTCGCATGATAGCGATGCAAGTCTGGTAAGGGAAAGCCCATTGCAGAATTTATGGGAGCCGGCACCATCTCAGGAAAACACAGTTCAACCGGTTTTTAAAGGCGTAAGAATATTAGGTCAGGCATTCTCGACATTTCTACTGGTTGAAAAAGAAGATATTCTTTATATCATTGATCAGCATGCGGCGCATGAAAGGATCTTATATGAGAAATTGAAAAACGGGCGCACCGAACCCGAAACGCTTTCGCAAGCACTTCTGGCGCCGCTGGTGATTCAATTGTCTCCGGCCGAAGCTTCAACCGCTTTTGAACAGATAGACCATTTTCAACGTTTTGGATTCAGATATGATGATTTCGGCAATAACTCATTATTGATACGCGCCGCTCCATATCTTACCCACGGTGAGAATCCGGGAGACGTCTTTAAATACCTGTTGGATTGCATGGCAGAAGATGATTTGAAGAAGAATGACATAGAAAAGATTACCTATGGGCTTGCATGCAGGATGGCTGTCAAGGCGGCCGATGTTCTTCATGAGGATGAAATAGCGTATTTGCTTAAAGATCTTGACGCTTTGAACAATCCGGCTACGTGTCCACATGGCCGGCCATTTGTTGCTGCAATATCTAAAATCGAGCTTGCAAAATTATTTGGAAGGAAACAGGGGAAGAGCCTTGGATGATGTGATCGTCATAACCGGCCCTACGGCAGTCGGGAAAACCGCGTTATCAATAGAACTCGCAAGGAAGATCGGCGGAGAGATTATTTCTGCGGATTCAATGCAAGTATATAAATATATGGATATTGGTACGGCAAAACCATCTGTCGCCGAAAGAAAATCCGTTCCCCATTACCTTATCGATGAACTGACGCCCGATGAAGAATTTAGTGTAGCCAAATTTTGCGAACTTGCCGGTAAATATATTAAAAAAATATCTTCCCTTTCTAAAATCCCTATAGTGGCAGGCGGAACGGGATTGTACATCAATTCGCTTATAAATAATATCCGCTTTCCGGATGATACTGCCGACAAGGAATACAGGATTCATCTGAAACACATCTGCGATGAGAGGGGCAAGGCCTATTTATATGATGAATTAAAACGTACCGATCCTGAGGCGGCTTTTAAAATACACCCGAACGATACCAAGCGGATAATAAGGGCATTGGAAGTATTTGAAAGAACAGGCATAAGGATGAGCCGGCACGCTCAGCTATCATGTATGACGCCCCCGGAATTCAGGTTTGTGATGATCGGTCTGAATATGAACCGCGAACTCTTGTATGATCGTATTAACAGAAGAGTGGACACTATGTTCGAAAAAGGATTGGTTAATGAAGTCAGACATCTTATTAAAATGGGATATTCAAAACACAATACAGCAATGCAGGGTTTGGGTTATAAAGAAATAGTATGGTACCTCGATGGTGAAGCATCGATTGCGGAAGCTGCGGATCTGCTTAAAAAGAACACGCGGCATTTCGCTAAAAGACAGATGACATGGTTCAAGCGAATGACGGATATTCGCTGGTTTGATGTTGATGCATCCGATGATTCGGAAATACTAAATATTGTATATAATTGTATTGCATCAACAGGTATTATTATGTAGAATATCATTAGAATGTTTTTGGAGGTATAAAGTGAACAAGAGCAACATTAACCTGCAAGATGTTTTTTTGAATCAGGTCAGAAAAGAACGGATAGCGGTGACTATATATCTGACTAATGGTTTTCAGTTGAATGGCATGGTAAAAGGTTTTGATAATTTTACAGTTGTTCTTGATACAGACGGTAAACAGCAACTTGTTTATAAGCATGCCATTTCGACAATCAGCCCCAAAAAGATAGTCAACCTGATATTCAATGATGAAAAGGGTTAGAGTTTTCTTAATACTCCGGTGATTTTTCCAAGGATAGAAATATCGCCATTTACTATTATGGGATCCATATGCTGATTCTCAGGCTGCAGCCTGATATGATCATTTTCCTTGTAAAAAGTCTTGACAGTTGCTTCGTCGCCAATAAGGGCAACCACCATGTCTCCGTTGTTGGCAGTGGATTGCTGCCTTACAAGTACAAAGTCGTTGTCGAGGATGCCGGCTTCAATCATGCTATCTCCTTTTACCTGGAGCATAAAGACATTGGAATCCCGGACAAATTCCGAAGGTAGGGGAAAGGTATCCTCGATGTTTTCAACCGCAAGTATAGGCTGACCTGCGGTAACCTTGCCGACAAGCGGCACTTCAAATAATTCCTTTTTCTGAAATTCCGGGTCTATTACTTTCAAGGCTCTTGGCTTTGTAGGGTCTTTGAGGATCATTCCATTTTTTTGGAGTTTCTGAATATAACCATGGACAGTTGATGTTGATTTAAAACCGATTGCGCTGCATATCTCTCTGACAGAAGGCGGGTAGCCCTTTTCGTTTACCTGATCGTTTACAAAATCAAGTATCTTATGCAGATTGTCATTTGATTTTTTTGACATCTTATCACCTCAGCTATGTAATTATTTTTAATTATAGCATCAAAAAAAATAATGTCAAACAAATGTTCGATTTATGTTGACATAGAACGTGTGTTCCCGTATAATATTTATAAATAGAACGTGTGTTCCCGATTGGAGTGATGATTGTGAATAAAAAGAATAAAAAGAGGCAGATTGTTTTAAAAAATAAAAAACGGTTTATATTTTTTTTATTTTCCGTTTTTTTATCTGTAGTCGTCATGTTGGGCGCCAATTATGCATATGGAACCAAAGAAGCAAAGTGTTCGTCAGTTGTAGTAAAAAAAGGTGACACTTTATGGAATATAGCTCAAAAGATCAATTATGGCGGCGATATAAGAAAGGTGATTTATGAGATCAAAAGGATCAACTCGCTTGAGTCGAGTGCCATTTATGAAGGTCAATTGATAAGACTTCCGTGAAATGATTTCCTAACATGGTTACTGGTGATGATATTGTTTATTTTGCTTATTTTTTCTTCAACTGCTTTATTTTCAGAACCCGAACTATTTTCCAAAAACTCTTGGTAATATTTAATGGATTTATCGTAATCACCTGTCTCAAAATAAATATTACCAAGATCCTTCAATATGAAAGAGCAGCGGTTATCAACTCCATAACCGCCTAAAAAGGCCTGTTCAGCTTCTTTGTAATTTTTCATATTCAGATGGGCGGAGCCAAGATTATGATAAGCATACTTGGACCTTGACATGCTCAGGGTGATATTTGCTTCGTCAATACATTTCTCGTATTTGCCGCATAGAAGATATAATCTCGAAAGGTTGCAGTGTGCAGTGCTGTTTCTGTAATTGAGTTCGATTGCCTTTTTAAACTCCTGTTCGGCAAGGCCTATATGATCCGGGTATCTGGATTTATCTGATTCATAGGTGTCCATATACCCTGAAGCAAGGCAGCTATGTGCCCTATCGCTGTCGGGCGCCATTTTTACAGTATCTGACCACAGTCTTACGCCGTTGCTATAAACATAGTTCCTTTTAATAGTCAGAGATGCATAGAATACAGTCATGAAACATGCCGTTATGATGAAATACAACAACGGCTCTTTAAGCAGAAATCTCTTGCGTTTTTTTCGGGTAAAAGAGATGAATGCAATTCCGGCAAGCGCCATTACAAAGCCCGGAAGAGGCATATACAGCCTGTGTTCAAAATAGACATCCTTGATAGAGATGAACGAAGATTCTACCGAAATGGCGATAAAAAACCAGAATATGCCGAAGGATATGAGCCTGTTGTTTTTTATTGCCAGCAAACCGGACAGGATGATCAGCAGCAATATTAACGCCGATAGATACGAGTGGTTTTCCCATATGGATTTTGAAAACGGAAAATCGTTGCTGTAATCGAAATTCTGCTTATCAGGTATGAACAGCAGCTTTATATAGGTTGTCAATACGTTCTGCTGCGTATAAAAATACTGCATCCGGTCCATCGATGTGCTTGCCTTGAATTTAACCCCCGGGTCGCTTTGGCTGTGACCTTTCAGTACAAGATTGGTGCCGGGTATGATCATTATCGTAAGCGATATGGCCAAAATAAATACGAGCCTTTTCCACCACCTGGTTTTTTTGTCCCTGATAAAGAAAAAAATCTCTATCAACAATAATAAAAACGGTATAGTAATTGTATTCTCTTTTGTGAACATTGCCGTAATCGTAAATACCATTGTGAGGGCAAAATATCTCCATCTTCCGGACATCCTGAATTTTAGGAAGTATAATGCCGAAAGGAAGTAAAAGGTGGACGCAAGGGAAGCAGTACGCTGGACTATATATGTCACGGCATTGACCTGTATGGGATGGCAGACGAAGACTACGGCGCAAATCAATGAAACTATGTTCTTGTAGCGTGAAATGGATTTCTTCTTAAAATAATCCACTCCGAGGAGGTTCCGTATCAGCAGGAATACAAGCAAACCATTGGATATGTGTATTAACAGATTCATGATATGGTACCCAAAAAAATAGGTATTGTGGACCGCATAACCCAATGCAAAAGAAAAGTATACTACAATCCTGTTGGAATAGAACTTCCACATTGAAAAAATATCAAAGGGGTTTCTGATGGAATAGTTGTTGGCTATAGAACCGAAATCATCCAATATAAACGGCACATTGAAGCTATTTGCATATGCAAGCAGCGATATTGCCGAGATGATGATCAGCGCAGCTTTTTTATTCCTGAGAAGATGCTCGGCCTTTTCTATACTGTCGATAGTTTTTAAAAATCTGACCATATTTAAAAAGATTATAACAATATCGGTATATTGATGCAATAATACGGCATGTGGCATAATATGTAATATGGGAGAAAATAACGAGATATATTTTGATAATGCTGCAACTACCAAACCTTTCGATGAAGTAGTAAAGCATATGTCGGATGTACAGACCAATTACTATGGTAACCCGTCGTCATTGCATATCAAAGGGTTGAATTCAGAGAAATTGATCAGGGAGGCACGAGCTACAGTTGCCGGGTGTATAGGCGCAACTCCCGATGAAATCGTGTTTACGTCGGGGGGAACAGAATCAAACAATCTTGCCGTAAGCGGATTTCTATCTGCCAATCCCAGATCAGGCAAACACATTCTTGTTTCGACGATAGAACACCCATCAGTTCTTGAAATAGCAAAGGATCTGGATGGCGGGTCTTCAGGTTATGATGTTGATTACGTAACGGTCGACAAGAACGGCTATGTCGATATTGATTATTTCAGGAAGAAGCTCAGGATTGATACTGTCTTAGTCAGTATAATGATGGTGAATAATGAAACGGGTGCAATACAGCCGATAGAAGCTATTGTACGCATAATGAAGGAGATGGGATCCAGAGCGGCGCTTCATGTGGATGCCGTCCAGGCGTTCGGTAAAATACCTGTCCTCCCGGCAAAAACGGGAATTGACCTTATGACGCTCAGCAGCCATAAGTTACACGGGCCGAAAGGTACAGGCGCACTATTCATAAAGAAAGGCGTTAAAGTCAAGCCCATCATTTTAGGAGGCGGTCAGGAAGGCCTTATGAGGTCGGGTACGGAAAATGTAGCCGGAATAAGCGGGTTCGGACTTGCTTCAAAAAAGGTGTGCGACAATCTGATTTCGGATTCAGCACGTATGAATTCATTGAAAGAGAGATTCGAGCGATTCATTAAAAATGAAATCGGAGGGGTGAAGATAAACACACCACCGAATGCATCGCCCTATCTGCTTAATGTATCTTTTGAAAAGGTAAAGGGAGAATCGTTGCTCCATCATCTGGAGCAAAAAGGCATATACGTATCTACCGGTTCAGCCTGCTCATCCAGGAAAAAAACGAGAAGCTATGTGCTTGCCGCAATGGGATCGGATAAAAACGAGATCAGCGGGGCGATACGCTTCAGTTTCAGCTCACTGACAAATGAAGAAGAAATCAGGACTGCTTTACTTATATTGAAAGGTCTGGTATATAATCTAAGGAGACAGTATGTAAAAGGTTCCTGAGGAGCATATGAAAAAGATCATTCTTGTAAGATACGGCGAAATAATGTTAAAAGGGTTAAACAGACATGTATTTGAGGATCTTCTTGTCAAAAACATAAAAAGGGCATTGGCAAGGTCAGGTTCGGGTTGTTTTGAAATAACCAGGACCAGAGGCCGGATCTACGTTGAACCAGGTAACTGTGAATGTGATTTTGACAAAGCATATAATGAACTAAAAAAGGTATTTGGCATCGTATCTATCAGTCCTGCATTCGAACTTGAATCGGCTTATGAATCTATCAAATCAGTATCCGCAGACATTACCGGGGAGAAGATCCGCGAATTGAAAGCGCATAACGGCACGGAATATAAGCCTTGTTTCAAGGTCGAAACCAGAAGGGGCGATAAAAGCTTTCCATATACTTCGCCTGAAATGAACAGTATGCTTGGTGAGCATATTTTACTGCGGTTTCCTGAATTGAGGGTTGATGTCGTCAATCCCGATTTCATCCTTTATCTGGAAATACGGGAGCATTCATACTTGTATACGAGGATAGATAATGCTGTCGGAGGATTTCCCGCGTGCTCCAACGGTAAAGGTCTGCTATTGCTTTCAGGCGGGATAGATAGCCCTGTTGCCGGATGGCTGATGGCAAAGAGGGGCGTTGAAGTAGAGGCCGTTCATTTCTACAGTTATCCTTATACAGGGGAAAGGGCCCGTCAGAAGGTCATCGATCTGGCCGGCATACTCGCGTCATACTGCAATCAAATCAATCTTCATCTGGTGCATTTTACAAAGATACAGGATAGTATTAATGAAAACTGCCCTCATGATGAAGTGACCATCATCATGAGGCGATTCATGATGCGGATAGCCGAAAGGATTGCGTTGGCAAACGGATGCCAGGCGCTTATTACTGGCGAGAGCCTGGGGCAGGTTGCAAGCCAGACGATGCAAAGCCTGCATGTGACAAATTCGGTATCGGGCATACCTGTTTTCAGGCCCCTGATCAGTTCCGACAAGAATGAAATAATTACTATCGCAAGGCATATCGGTACCTTTGAGACTTCAATACTCCCATATGAGGACTGTTGCACCCTGTTTGTCGCAAAACATCCTGTAACAAAGCCAAGGCTCCGGGTCATCGAAAGATCTGAGCAATCGCTCGACGTCAGTATGCTTGTAGATGATGCTGTCGGTAATACCGAGACACTCCTTGTTCGTGCATAAGACGAATCATAATTAAGAGCAATCGTAATAATATATACTGATATGTCAGTGTCTGCAATTAAGAAAAGGTATATCAGCATGGCCATTTCGGCAATATTGTCGATATTTGTGCTATGTTGCGCGGTCTTTCTCAATTGCCGTACTTTTTATAGCGGCGTGCATGTCGATGGATATGATATCTCCGGGTTTACTATGGAAGAAGCTTATGAGAGGCTGTCATCAAGATATGCCGAATTAACAGGCGATGGCAGAATTACATTCAGATCTGATAATAACGCTTATAAAATGAAGTTGAGCGCCTTTTTATTCTGTATACCGCTTGGCGAGGTCCTAAAAGAGGCATATTCTGTCGGAAGAAATGGATTTTTTGCGAACAGGTTGTATGCTATCGCTAAATGCTTCATTCAAAAGCCTGATTTTATAGTAAAACCTTCGTATGACCGGCTTGAGCTGCAGAAGCTAATAAATGGCCTGAAAAAAGAATTGTTTCTCCCGTCCTCGGATGCTTATATTGAATATAAAAACGGCAGAGTTATCCTCGTCCCGGAAAATGAAGGAAGGGAACTGGATATTGAAAAGACGGTGACCTCAGCATGCAACGATTTAGATACATATATTTTCAGCGATAAGCAATTGATTTTTAAGGTTATTAAGCCCAGCGTGACTGTTGATGATATAAAATACATAGATGCTGAAATCTCTACTTTTTATACATGGTTTGACATGTATGATAAAAACAGGACGGATAATATCAGGCTGGCTTGTAAAAGTATCGATTTAAAAGTGGTAAAACCGGGGCAAATTTTCTCTTTATGCGGGACTCTGGGTCCGAGAACACGTGAAAACGGTTATTCGGAGGCTCCGATAATCTTGAAAAACGAACTGGTACAGGGTACGGGAGGCGGTGTATGCCAGGTTGCCACTACTTTATATAATGCCTTATTGTACGCCGGTCTGGATGTTCTTGAACGCCATCATCATTCGTTTCCCCCGGCATATGTCGATCCGGGCAGAGATGCAACCCTTGCTGAAGGCAGTATGGATCTGAAATTCCGGAATAATCTTGAATATCCTGTTGCAATATCGGCTTCTGCGGAGGCCGGCCGCCTGTTGATAAATATTCTCGGCGCAACTTCCGACCGACCGGGGCGGATGAGGCTGGTATCCAAGGTAATCGAGGAATATATGCCTGATGATGAAGAAGTGATCATAGACGAAGCAGTGCCGTATGGCGAGAGACTTGTCGTGAGGGAAGCGCGCAAAGGAATGAAAGTGCGGATTTATATGGAGTACCTTGGCGTGAATGGCGCTATCGTTGATAAAAGATTAATATCCAACGATATTTATAATCCCATAAAGGCTGTTGTAAAAGTAAGTGAGAATTATTATAATTAACCATATGCTAAAAGTTGGCAAGCTCCCTGATAAGGCGCTGAAAAAATTGATATTGGACAAGCTCGCAAATAAGAGAAGCGAACTGCTGGTGGGTCCTAAGATCGGAGAGGACTGTTGCGCGTTAGATTTTGGCGAGGATGTCTGCGTATTGTCCACTGATCCTGTAACAGGCGCTGAAAATGAAATCGGAAGGCTGGCCGTACATATTTCATGTAATGACATAGCATCTTGCGGGATTGAACCGATCGCTCTGCTTGTCACCATACTGGCCCCGCCGTCGGCTTCTTTCGAGGATATAGGCTGCGTGATGTCGCAAATACTTGAAGCGTCAATGCCTATTAATGTGGATATTATCGGAGGTCATACCGAGATTACCGAATCGGTCAACAGACTTGTCATATCCGCTACGGCAGTGGGAAGAGCAAAAAAAGGCAGACTTATCACATCTTCGGGAGCCAGACCCGGCGACAGGCTTGTCATGACCAAAACTGCCGGCATCGAGGGTACTGCAATAATCGCTCACGATTGTGAAAACGAGTTGCTAAAAGTCTTCGACAACGAATTGATCGATAATGCCAAAAGCTTTATGGATAAAATCAGTGTAGTTAAAGAAGGTGTAATTGCTTCCGGGCATGATATCAGCGCCATGCATGACGCAACCGAAGGCGGCATCCTCGGGGCGGCTTGGGAGATGGCTCACGCATCCGGCCTTGGAGTGGACGTATGCATAGAGAAGATACCTGTGGCGCCTGAAACGTATGAGATATGCAGACACTTTGGTATAAACCCCTATAAGCTCATATCCAGCGGAAGTATGCTGATTGCGTGCAAGGAACCGTCAACCCTGGTTGACGGATTGGAGGCTTCGGGCATTTCTGCCAAAGTAATAGGGATTTTTAACGGAAGCGGCAATTACATTTCATATGATGGTGATAACGGCGAGAATATACTGGAACCAGGCTCGGATGAGCTGTATAAAGTCGTACGGGGGGTCGGATGATGTTCAGCACAAATGAGATCAAAAAAATTGACGCCGAAATAGCGGCAACTATTGAAAACGAGATCACACGGCAAAGAAACAAGATAATACTCATCGCATCGGAAAATTATGTTGATGAGGCAGTGCTTCAGGCGGTGGGGAGTCCTTTGACCAATAAATATGCCGAAGGCTACCCCAATAAAAGATGGTATGGCGGATGCGAACATGTGGATATTGTGGAAACGATCGCAATAGAGCGCGCAAAGGCTTTGTTCGGCGCAGAACACGCCAATGTGCAGCCGCATTCCGGCGCACAGGCAAATACGGCTGTCTTTTTTGCAATGCTTGAACCGGGTGATGCCATTCTCGGCATGAATCTTTCGCATGGTGGGCATTTGAGCCATGGTGCGCTTAACAACATTTCGGGAAAATACTTTAAGCCATATGCATATTGTGTCAGGCAGGATGATTTTCGTATCGATTACGACGAAGTAAGAGAGAAGGCCTTGGAATGCCGTCCGAGGATGATAATAGCAGGTTCGAGCGCATATCCGAGGATCATTGATTTCAAGATATTCCGAGAGATAGCTGATGAGGTGGGCGCCTATTTCATGGCAGATATTGCGCATATCGCGGGTCTGGTAGCGGCAGGTCTGCATCCGTCTCCAGTCCCTTATGCGGATTTTGTCACATCCACTTCGCACAAGACCCTCCGCGGACCGAGAGGCGGATTCATATTGTGCAGGAAACAATATTCGAGGATGATTGACAGCGCCGTCTTTCCGGGTATTCAGGGCGGACCGCTGATGAATGTCATCGCGGCCAAGGCCATCTGTTTTAAAGAGGCTATGAGCAACGAGTTCAAGGATTATCAACAAAAAATCCTGTCCAATGCAAAAGCACTTGCCTCAGAATTGGTGTCGCTCGGTGTTGACATACTAACTGGCGGGACGGATAACCATCTTATGCTTGCTGATGTGACGAAGTTCGGGATAACAGGCAGGGAAGCGCAGATCATACTAGATGAGGTTTCGATCACAATAAATAAAAACATAATACCATACGATAAACAGAGTGCCTTTAATTGCAGCGGCATCAGGCTCGGAACGCCTTCTGTCACAACAAGGGGAATGGATGAAAACGATATGAGGGAAATCGCTTTGATGATCAATCAAATGCTTGGAAATCCTGCCAGATACAAAGATGATGTAAAACAAAAGGTCAAACAAATGTGTTTAAAATATCCAATCTAAAAATGGAAGTGCTTTTATTTGGTTGAACCGATGAACAGGAAAGAACCATTGGCTTACAGGATGTGCCCCAGGACTTTGGAGGAGTTTGTCGGACAGGATGATATAATCGGTAAGGGAAAGCTTCTTTACAGGATGATAAAGGCCGACAGGATCACTTCTTTGATTTTGTACGGGCCGCCCGGAACAGGAAAGACCGCTATGGCGATGATCATCGCAGAAAGTACCAGATCCGACTTTCAGCGTTTGAATGCTGTAACTGCTGGCATCTCCGATATAAAAAAGATTGTATCCGATACCAAAAGCCAGTTTATCAATAAGAGCGGCAGGGTTGTACTTTTCATAGATGAAATCCATCGATTCAATAAAGCCCAGCAGGATGCCTTACTTCCGCATGTTGAAGACGGGACAGTCGTGCTTATAGGCGCTACAACTGAAAACCCGTTTTTCGAGGTAAACAAGGCATTGATTTCGCGTTCGTCGGTGTTTATGTTAAAGCCATTGAAAACAGAACATATAAGAATGATTTTGAATAATGCCCTCCATGATGCAGAAAGGGGTTTGGGCAAATATGATATCACGATGTGTGATGATGCCTTAGAGTTCCTATCCAGTGTCTCGGGCGGTGACGCAAGGATTGCATTGAACGCACTCGAGCTCGCTGTTATAACATCCGAACCATCGGAAGAAGGAATGATACTGATCGATCTTGAAACAATGCAGGAATGCATTCAAAAAAAGGCAATTGCTTTTGACAGGGCAGGGGATAATCATTATGACAATATAAGCGCCTTCATCAAATCAATGAGGGGAAGCGATGCCGACGCCGCGGTATTTTATCTGGCAAGGGCATTACATGCCGGCGAAGATCCCGAATTTCTGGCAAGGAGGATCATAATTTGCGCTTCCGAGGACGTAGGCATGGCAAACCCGACGGCGTTACAGATTGCCGTTGCGGCGGCTGAGGCCGTCAGGAGGGTAGGGATGCCGGAGGCGCGCATCATTTTGGCTCATGCTGTGGTATATATAGCTACAAGTCCCAAATCCAACTCGTGTTACGCTGCGATATCCGCGGCGCTTCATGATGTGGAGACGAAAAATACCGGTGAGGTTCCATTGCATTTAAGGAATCCAGTAGTTGAAGGTATGAAGGAATTAGGCTATGGAAAGGGTTATAAATATGCGCATGACTATCCTGGTAATATCGTAAAACAGGATTATTTACCGGATACTATCAAAGGAACGGTATATTATAATCCTGCGGCTAACGGATATGAGGCCAGGATACGTGAATGGCTTGCAAGGCGCAATGAGGTATAAATTGATATATAAAAGGATATTCGCGTGGATATTGATCGCCGGTTTTATCTTGCTGATAGCCAATATACTGTTTATCGGCTTTCAGAGATTTTTAAGTGCAATTATTTATATTGTAGTTGCCGGCATCTTTATCATTACCATGAATAGACGTAAAAGCAGGGATCAGGATTGAAATATCTTCGATTCATCCATGTGTTTTGCGATTTCTCTGTAAGCGCATGATGTAAGCGCTTCAGATATTTCCTTGCTATAGCTGTATACGCCGCTCTCCGCGACAAATGGGCTGAAATATAATTCACTGTCTGAGCAAGCCTTTTTTGCCTGCCTGAAATAATTTGAAGGCATCCTGAATGTTCCGATACTGACGTCTCTTATGTCAGAAGTGTCAATCATTGAAAAGATATAAGCAAAGAAGTTGATGTATGATTCTTCATACCCTTTAAAATAAAGAAGAGGGTCGAAACAGAGCCTTACCTGCCAACCGGCCCGGATTGCGGATCGTATGGCGTTTATCCTGCTGCCGAGAGCAGCCGTACCTTTTTCGTAATGTGAAATTTGATATTCAGGGGACAGTGTCCATGCAAGGATAACGTTAGGTGATGGTCTGATATCGCTGATAGTGGCAAAATTAGAACTCTTTGTCCTGAGTTCAAGTAACATATTCGGTTGATGCTCTGCGTAATACAACCAGGCGCGGCATAGGCCGAGAAGTCCTTCAAGCGCCAGCAGGTCGCTCTCGAATGAAATATATATGCATATCTGTTTGTCCGGTTTTAATCCAGATAGTTTATCCAGAGCAGAAAAGTAATCACAAGTGTTGACAAAAACAACAAGATGGCCTGAATTGTACATACCCTGGAGATGGCAATAGTCACAATGGCTCATACAATTCAGGACTTGTGCGACATAATAGGAATAGGGGCGGCCGAAGCTCTGACAAACTTCGGGAAGGTCATAAATGAGCTTCCCTCTATCCACTGCAAGAATCATTTTCTGGGCCTTTTTTTGCAGAATAAAATCCTGGCCCGACTTGGAAAAAACATTCTTATAATGCCCGATTTCAATCACTTTTGATAACGTCAACCTGTTTATGATATCAGAAGTAAGCTCGTACCTGTACGCTTCCTTTTCCACATATATTGTATGGAATTTATCTGCGATCAAGGATTTGCACCACTTGCTCGAAAAGCTCTTTCCCTTCTTTCTTAGTCGTTACCTGTCGACCCCGGAGGATATCGGAAAACATGGTTTTGATACTGCGCTGATCGTCATTTGTGGCATTATATGCCCGATATGCCAAAGCCGATTTTTCAAGCATGACTTTCTGGCTGAAAGTGAGCCTGAGTTTATCAGCCAGTATCCCAAGCATATGCCTGTCCGATTCATCAAGTGAATGTTTGCAAACGGATGAGTCTAAGGCGAATTTTCGTATACTTTCTATAAAACATTTTATCGAAACCCCGTTTTGTTCTACAAGATGTGTTATTAAGGACGTATCGATTCTTTTACTTTCTAAATGGTCTGAGATGATTTTCAGACAATAAATATTATGTGCTTTAAAAAATAGGGAAGCGGATTCTATAAAACCGGAGGCTTCCATATCAGCCAGCGGCAGGATTATTTCATCATCAATTAAGATATGGCGGCTGTATGTTGCTATGGCCGATTCCAAAAAGCTGTGCCTGATGAGTATATCGGGGTAGAATTCTTTTTTGGTATCGTAGTCGACGATTTTGTTACATAAAAATACTGTCCCGGACTTGATGGTTTTATCTGCAGACCCGCAAACACCCACATTGATTATTACATCTGAATTGCAGGGACGGCTGCGACCGGCAAGGAATCCGACTGCTGCCGCAATCCTGATTTTTCCCGGTTTACTGACGGCAAGGAAATATTCGTTGTTTTTGAATATGTCTGACGAATCCCCGTCTTCTCTTTTAAGGCAAAACATATCGATAAGCGCCTTAGCCTCACATGGCAGCGCAGTAAGTATATATACCATCGGTTCATTTAGCTTCCTGTTCTTTTTTCACGTTCTGGGTGTTTAGAATATAGCTCCTGTAACCTCTGGATTTGAATTTATTTATAATATTGTTGTCCACTGGCAGATTCAAGTCCTGGTCTGTTAACGGCTCTTCTTTTTCGACGCGAGTCTCTTTTTCCGGGTTTATTTCAAAGACCTCGTCTTCCGAATCCAAAGTCGGTTGCAGGTAACCTGCGGTTACGGGAGACTTTTTATTTCTGTTGCCTGCGGCTGTGGCTACTGCTGTGGCTGAGGCTGTCCTGCGTCTGGCAAACTTCTGGAGCATGTAGTCCTCACGTTCTTCAAAGATGCTCTTGATCCGGTCCAACAGCTGCCCGGCCAAATCAGTCTGGAATCCTGCTTCAGTCACTTTGGATAAAACAATAAGATTCTGAACCTCATTGAGCAGATCCTTAAGTTCAAATGGGGATAACGCTCTTAAAAAAGATATTGCTTCCTTTTCAGCTTTAGTTATTCGTGTAAGGATATCCTTCATACCTGCTCCTGACTGCATATTCCTTTCATGGATAACATTATACCCCAGTTCTTGCTGTATAACAACATACGCAATTTAACATAATATTGGGGTATTGATGTTATTAGTCATTAGCTATATACTAAAAATATGCAGACAAAGGAGAAACGTTAATGATTGAGAAACTGATATATCTGGATCATGCCGCCACGACGCCCGTAAAGGAAGCAGTGCTTGAGGCCATGCATCCATGGTTTTCTGAAAAATACGGCAACGCGTCCACAATATATTCCCTTGGAAGGGAAAGCAAAAAAGCCATAGAGGAGTCGAGGGAGAAAATAGCGGCAGGTATCGGAGCTGAACCGAAAGAGATTTATTTTACTGGTTCGGGGACTGAAGCCGACAACTGGGCCATTATCGGTACGGCATATGCAAACAGTAAAAGGGGCAGGCATATAATCACATCTTCCATTGAGCATCATGCGGTCTTCCATACGTGCCAGTATCTTGAGGGACAGGGCTTTGAAGTGACATATCTTCCCGTTGACACTAACGGCTTGATATCTATTGATCAACTCTCGCAAGCCATAAGGAAAGATACTATTTTGATCACCATTATGACTGCGAACAATGAAATTGGAACTATACAACCCATAGCCGAAGCGGGACGCCTTGCAAAACAAAAAGGCATATATTTCCATACCGATGCGGTACAAGCTATAGGTAACATCCCGATTGATGTCGATAAGATGAACATTGATATGTTAACGCTTGCAGGACATAAATTTTATGGCCCTAAAGGAATTGGTGCGCTTTACATCCGAAAGGGGATAAAGGTTACGCCTTTTATCCATGGCGGTGGTCAGGAGCGTGGCAAAAGGGCGAGTACCGAAAATGTGCCGGCAATTGTAGGCATCGGTAAAGCAATGGAAATTGCAGTCAAAAACATGAATGCATATAATGCAAAACTATTGAATCTGCGTGAACAGACAATAAACCGCATTTTTGACAAAATACCTTTTGCGCGTCTGAATGGCGACAGAGTAAAAAGACTGCCGGGTAATGTCAATATCTCATTTGAATTCATCGAAGGCGAGTCGTTGCTCCTTATGCTCGATTTGAAGGGAATTGCCGCATCCAGCGGTTCGGCCTGTACATCAGGATCTTTAGACCCTTCGCACGTGCTGCTTGCAATCGGCCTGCCCCATGAAATCGCGCACGGTTCATTGAGGCTGACTTTTGGGGAGAGTAATACCGAAGAAGATGTCGATTACCTGATAGAAGTGCTACCTTCGCTTGTTGCTAAGCTCAGGGAGATGTCACCGCTATATGAAAATCATCTAAAGGCAGTAAAATCGACGAATACGGAAAAGGCATCAGACGCTGGGTTGTGTGACCGGATGGGTTGCGCAGGATAAGGGGGTTTTCAGTATGTACAGTGAAAAGGTTATGGATCATTTTACGAATCCGAGGAATGTCGGTGAAATACAAGACGCAGACGGCGTAGGCGTGGTAGGCAACCCGAAATGCGGTGATATCATGAAAATGTACCTGAAGATAAAAGGCGAAAGGATAGAAGATGTGAAATTCAAGACATTCGGATGCGGCGCTGCGGTTGCAACCAGCAGTATGGCGACCGAACTTGTCAAGGGCAAAACCATAGCTGAAGCGCTCGAGATAACCAACAAGACAGTTGCTGAAGCTCTCGACGGGCTTCCTCCGATAAAGATGCATTGTTCCAATCTGGCCGAGAAGGCCATAAAAGCGGCAATAGATGATTATAGACGGAAAAACGATCAAAATGGCAATATCGGTGACAGAAATGCCACATGTTTATGCGGAAGACGATGCGATGATGTTAACAAACAGATAGAGGATCAAAACGAGTAATCGGTAAATACAGGTTTTCTTTCCTCAAAATGAACTAAATACTTAAAGCCGGCATTTAATATAATGTTGAGGAAGTACCCGAATTTATAACCGGGATACTCGGGTGAATGTGCATCCGAACCAAGGCATATCATTTCGCCTCCAAGCTCCCTGTAGCGACGCAGTATATTTATATCAAAATCAGGCGCCGGTCTATCGGACAAGTCTCTGTATGATCCTGTATTTATCTCAAGGCATTTTCCGTTGCAAATCAAATTTCTGAAGATCTCATCGAATATATCGGAAAGCTCTGAGTATTTGATTGAACGGTCTTCATATGGAGCGCGCCTTGTGATAAAGTCGAAATGACCCAATGTGTCAAAAAAACCGCAATTTACCAAAAGGTGATTCATGGATTCAAGATAACGGCGGTATGCATTGCTGCGCGGCTTTCCGTAAAAATATCCGGGTTCATACGGATCATACCCGTCGATAATATGGATAGAACCGATTATATAATCAAAAGATCTGTTACTTATTATTTCTACAGTTTTAGCATAAAGGTGGGGTTGCAGCCCGATTTCTATACCTCTGATCATCTTGAGATTTGCTTTGTATCTCGAATTCACTTTGGCTATATGCTCATCAAATTTGTCGAAATCGATGATAATATCATCATCATAACCGGGAAATTCAAGATCGAGATGGTCTGTGAACGCAATCCCCTTAAGTTTGTTCCGGATGGCTGCTTCACATGCCTCCTCCGGTTTCATATCACTGTCGAATGAATAATCCGTATGCAGGTGGCAATCAATCATTGTGTGTTTTCGGACGCCTCCTCCTGGCAGCATAACGAATAAATAAGAAGATAACCGATACGATGATCAAAATCATTATAACGTATTCGAATTTCTTGAAAACAGGTCTGATGACAGTCTCATAGTTCTTGCCGAATTTGAACCCAAACCATATTAATAGGAAGTTCCATGGTATCATGCCCGCAAGCGAGTAGATAAAGAATTTCCTGATGTCATATTTTGCCATTCCAGCAGGCAGTGAAATAAATGTCCTTATTACCGGAAGCAATCTGCCGAAGAAGACCGCGGCGCCTCCATATTTGTTGAAAGTCTTTTCCGCTTTAAAAAAATGGTCTTTTGAAATCAAAAGGAATTTACCGTATTTGAGGATGAAAGGCCTGCCGCCGTAATACCCCGCAAGATAGGCGAGTAATGAACCGGACAGGCTTCCGAGCGCAACCGCAATATTTGCGCCGATCAATGTAATATGACCATTGGCTACCATGTTACCGGCAAGAGGGAGGATCACCTCGCTGGGTAATGGTATGCAAGCGCTCTCGATAGCCATTCCTCCGGCTATGCCCCAGTATCCCAGACTATTTATTATCCTAATTATTTCAGACATTATTTTTTCTACAAAATCAAACATTTGATTCTCCTAAAGACATCTTTACCTCTTGAAGCATCATGGCGCCGGCGTCTGATCGACGTCCAGTGACGATTCGCTGTTTGACGGATTATCAGTAGTCTCAGAGGATTTGGTGTCGTCGCTGATTTTATCATTATCGTCACTATCGTTATATATATTATTAGGCTGAACTGTTCCTGCGGCGAAATATCCGGAAGTTATTTCTGATGCCTCCTTACTGTTTATAACGTAGTAAAACAAATCAGTCTCGACTGCTTTGCAGGGGAGCGTGAACCAGTTTATTTCTTCAGGCTGCAGTTTTCCGATATAGTTTGACAGATTGAGGATCTCGCTCAATGTAAAATTCGTTTTGATATTTTTAAAAATAATGTCGATTACACTATTTAATCTTGGCAGATAATATACGTTAAGCTTCTGATTTATAAATTCTTTTATGAATGCCTGCTGGGCTGAAATCCTGTTGATGTCCGACCCGTCATAGTATTTGTATATTTCTTTGCCGGAACCGTGGTTAGGCTGCCTGAACCTCATATATTGCTCGGCCTGCGCTCCGTTGAGGTGCTGCATACCTTTGTTGAGATGTATGTGCAGGTTCTGGGTGGGATCGTCATAATCCATTTTGACTGGCACGTTAAAATCCACGCCGCCAAGGGTATCTATTATGGATCTGAATGATGAAGTATTAATGTATACGTAGTATTTTATATTGACGTTAAGAAGATTCTGGACAGTACTGATTGCCAGATCTGCACCGCCGTTATGATACGCAAAATTGACTTTACGGGTCTTGCCATTGATTTTGACTCTCGTATCGCGAGGTATTGACAGGATACTTGCCTGACTGTCCGACGGATCGAAATTCACCAGCAGAATCGTATCTGTGTTTTCACTTACTTTATCGCCGCCGAGTATAAGGACATTAAAAGGTTGCGAAGATGTCTTGATATCTGAAATAATATCCGAGAACAAGCCTCCGTCAGAGTCTTTACCCGATATGGAATAAGCCTTAAGATAATTCATCATCAGAAAGCCTGCAGTAAAAAGTATCAATAATGTAAATGTACTGACCAGCAGGTAGAACCTACGCATATTCATTGTTTACCATTATAAATATATTTGAATCATTAGTAAACACAGTTTTTAATCCGGGGTGAAGTTAGCCAGCGGATTGCTGTTGACGGCATCCTTTAGTTGCTTGCTGTCGAGATGGGTATAAATTTCGGTTGTAGAAATGCTGGCATGCCCCAACAACTCCTGCAGTGCCCTGATATCAACGTTTCCATACTTATACATAAGTGTGGCTGCAGTATGGCGGAGTTTGTGAGCCGAATAACGGTTAGGGTCGAGACCTGCCTCGCGGATGTATTTTTTAACGATATATTGTACGGTATTCTTGCTGATCCGTGTCCGGCGTTCGCTGAGGAATAGGGCGTCTTTGTCTTTAGCGATGAAATGGTTTTCTGATTTGAGTTTGATAATATGGTCGTTATATTTCCTGAATGCATCCAGGCATGCCTGATTTAAATAAATGATCCGTTCTTTGCCGCCTTTTCCCATGATGGTGAGCGCATTGTCCCTGATGCTGCTGTGGTTTATCCCTACAAGTTCCGATAGCCGCATGCCACAGTTAAGAAAGAATGTAATGATGGCATAATCACGTGCCGAATAGTCAAAATATCCTTTGCCCGTTTTCTTAATTGATGAGAGTAATTGTATGCTTTCATGAACCTCGAGGTACTTCGGAAGAACTTTTTTAACCTTCGGCGATTCAAGCTCGTTCGCAGGATTCTCATTGAGCAGCTTGGCCTTATTTGTCAGATATTTGAAGAACGATTTTAAACTTGCGACTTTACGTGCGCGTGAACTGGCAATATTATCACGTTTATGGCTGACAAATGAGAGGTACGAATAAAGGTCGCTCAATGTGACAGACTTCAATAAATCAATAGTAATATCACCGATGGGAATTTTATCGAAATCATGCCTAACGGCCATAGGGTCTCTTTGTTGTTTGAGATAGCGGAAGAAGAGGCGCAGGTCATAAAAATATACCTGGATCGTGTTCGGGGATTTGCCTTTGATAGTTTCCATATAAGCCAGAAAATCTTTTAATACAGGCGGTATCTCATAAGTATTATTAATCATATATTAATTATACAGTTATCTGGAAAAAAAATAAATCTCTATGTCATTTGCACCCCCATATTCAACATAATTATTATTTCGTTTAATGAGAACTTTTTATATAGTCGCTCCGTCTTATTAAATATTGATGTCATGTGGACAAAGCATGCGGTATTAACTATAATTTAGTTATATTGTTGTTATACTAAAGGATGAAGATATGAAAATGAATAATAACCGAAGAAGAAAATACAAGCTGAGAGTCCTGGCTATGGTTGTCTATTCCCTGCTCGCTGTATTGGTAGTGTTTTTTTGCCTGCAGAGGTATACCGATATGTTCGGCAATAACAAATCAAATCAGGAAGATACGCATGATGCATCTTCGGATACGGCGATTGCTGTTGATGCCAGTACCTCCGGTACAGCGGACGTTGAACCTGCGACAACTGAAGCAACCCAACCCGATCCCTCTGCTCCCCCGTCCCTCGATATTGATAAATTGAAATTAAAATTGGGAGATTATATTTCCGAATATTCCGGTAAATACGGCGTTTATTTTATTAATCTTGCTACAGGGCAGGAGTTTGGGATCAATGATACCGATGAATATATCGCGGCAAGCACTTCAAAACTCCCTATAAACCTGCTTTTGTACAGAAAGATCGAAGCAGGCGAAGTGGATCCGGAAGCCATCCTTACCTATTTGAAAGAAGACTTTGAACCGGGTACCGGTATCATACAAGGCAAATCTTTCGGTACGCAATATACCGTGAGGGAGACTTCCCGCCTATCCATCGTTTACAGCGATAATTGCGGAATCAATATGATAATAAGACTTCTGGGCATAGACAACATCCAGCAGTATATGACCGACTTGGGCGGGAAAGTGTATTACAAGGCCAGGCACAGGTCCTGCCCAAAAGACATGGCTTTATATACAAAGGAACTCTACAAGTTCTATCTTGATAACCCGGACGTAGCGGGAGAACTGATACGCGACCTGGAAAACACGGTTTTTAAAGACAGGATAGACGCCCTGCTGCCTGATGATATCAAGGTGGCGCATAAGATCGGCAATTTTACAAATACGGCCAACGATGTCGGCATCGTATTCGCAAAAACACCTTATATCTTATCTGTGATGTCGGACAATGTGGATTTTAACCAGGCTTGCGGGATAATTGCGAAGATGTCCAAAATTGTTTATGATTACGTAGAAAATGAAGGGCAATAATTAATAGGAGAATAATATAATGTACGTGAGGCGCAGGAAGAAAAACAAAAGAGTCAGGAATATCACGATATTTATTGTTCTATGCCTGGCAACATTCATAGTGATGAACAAAGCAGGTATCATCAACTTACTCCCGGATATATCGGCAGGTATATTTGCCGATAACGATACGAGACCTGGCGATGCTTCGCCTTCTTTGACTCCCGCCCCTTCCCCATCGCCTACTCCCGTGAAGTCTTTTATCCCCGGCGAAAACATCATAAGACCTTCGCCGCCGGCGGCGCTGACGGACACGAAGAAGAATGCCGACGGTTCCGCAACAAAATCGTTTTCCGATGGTTCTTCGATCAACTACCGAGTTTACAGGAACAATGAGATAATAAAGGATTATAAGCCTGGTTATGATATGGCGTTTGCGCCGCCTGAGGATTATGCTGAAATAGACGGAGTCTTGACCTTCAGAGGCAATCCGGCCAGAAATTCAGCCGCTTTCGGAGTACATGAAATCAATGAAAAGAAGCTGGAAATCGTTTGGACTCATGATATTGGAGTGATCGACATATGGCCCGGCGTAGGATGGACGGGCCAGCCATTGCTTGTCCATTGGCCCGAAGACATAAGGAATATGATGAACATCACTGATGATTTTAAGCAAAAGGATCTTGTTGAAGTCATATACCCTACGCTCGACGGCAATATCTACTTTCTTGATCTGGAATCCGGCAAACCGACAAGGCCGAAGATCACTATCGGCTTCCCTATAAAAGGCACGGGGGTTATAGATCCCAGAGGATACCCGCTGCTGTATGTCGGCCAGGGAATCGACAAGAACGGCAAAAAATATGGCCAGTTCTTATACAGGATATTCAACTTGATAGACCAAAAACTGCTTTATTCCATTCCGGGAAAGGATCCGGTGGCCCCTGTCACCACGTGGGGGGCTTTCGATTCTTCGGGGTTAGTGGACAGATTTACCGACACTTTTGTTCAATGTGCGGAAAACGGCCTTGTTTATAAACTTAAGCTCAATACCGTATTCGACAGGCAGAATGCAACGATAACAATGGAACCTGACGTTACCAAATACAGATATAAAAACACATATGGAAGCAAGCTCGGAATCGAGAATTCACCGGTATTTTACCGCAACCTGATGTATTTTGCGGATAACGGCGGTACGCTGCAATGTGTCGATATAAATACCTTGGAACCATTATGGATAGCCGATGTGGAAGACGATACCGACAGCACCATGGTTCTTGATGAGACTGATGAAGGCGTCTTCATCTACACGGCAAACGAAATCGATCTGCGCTGCCAGCAGAACGGAAAACCATCTGCCAATTGTTCGATTAAAAAGTTTGATGCGCTGAATGGGACACTAATATGGCAAAAAGATTACAATTGCATATATGAATCTTATATCAATGGCGGAGCCCTTGCTACCCCGGTTCTTGGGAAAAATGATATTGACGATTTGATAATCTACAACATTGCGAAAACCGGTACAAATATGGACGGCAGCCTTATCGCCCTGGATAAGAAGACAGGCGTTGAGGTATGGAACCGTCATCTCGAGTATTACAGCTGGAGTTCGCCTGTAGATTTTATAGGTTCAGATGGCAAGACTTATATGGTGTTATGTGATTTTAATGGGGATATGCATCTGATAGACCCTAAAGATGGTTCGGAACTGGATACGGTCTCACTCGGACGAAATGTCGAAGGCTCGCCTGCAATATACGATAATATGATAGTTGTGGGCTCTTATGATCTGAAGATATTTGGTATTAAGATGAAATAAAGCCCTACTTGCTTTTTTCGAATATAATTTTACATTTGTCAGACCTATATTTCGAAATGATCAGTTCGACAACTTGTCCGCTTTTTGAAGTTAGTACGGTCTCCACCTTGAATAATGGCTGTCCGACCTGTACCAACAGTATCTGTGCATCGGATTGATCGCAGAATGCAATTTCAACGGTGCTCTTTGACCTGATCGGCACCAGTGGATATTTACCTTTCATGATATCGTACGATGGGCGTTTGCCGCGGATATCCTCCTCTATTTCAGGGAAAACATCCAAAGGTATGTACGACATATGTATAGCAAGAATTTCGTTTTTAAGAGATGTGATATGCCTTATTTCACAAAATCCCGATGAGCCTGAATATCCGCCGAGATTTGAGAACACATTGTCCAAAGGTATTTTACTGTCATTTGAAGATAGCGTCCTTATTGATGTTATGGGTTTGCTTCCCGGGACTTCACTATCAAGAATCGAATCGGTGAAACCAGAATAGTTTTTAATTTCAATCCTTGCTCCGAGTTTTGAAACGAAAGTACCTTTGCCCTTTTCTTTATATAAATAACCGCTGTTGGTGAGTTCGCTTATAGCCTGTCTTACAGTGGGTCTGCTGATATCGAACATATCGCACAGCTCCTGCTCGGATGGTATCTTATACTCTTCGCAATATTCGCCACTTTCGATTTTTTCAACGATGATGTCCCGTAGCTGGACATATAAGGGAATGCTGCTGAATTTGCTAATCATAACAAGCCTCCAATGCTAATATTTGAATTCATGTTCATCCAAATTTACCGGACAACTTTTCAGGAATGGTTCGATATGGTCTCTGATGTATTCTTCCACCTGCCGGGCAGAGCGTCCGGTGAAATTCGACGGATCCAGGGTATGTTCCATATCCGCTGACAGAAGCCTGAAAGACTTGTCGGCGGCGATCCTTTGCATGAGGTCATTTTCTCCGCCTTCGGATTTTATCTTTCTGGATGCCTCCATAGCGTGTTTTCTGATTTTTTCATGAAGTTCCTGACGGTCTCCCCCTCTTTTTACCGATTCCATCAGGATATTCTCTGTCTCAATAAAAGGCAGTTCAGCATTTACATGTTTTGCTACGACTGCCGGGTAAACGACTAAACCTTTGACAACATTTATATAAATATTGAGTATCGAGTCGATGGCCAGAAATGCTTCAGGAATTGAAATCCTCCTGTTTGCGGAATCATCCAGCGACCTTTCGAGCCATTGTGTGCTTGCCGTCAATGCGGGATTCAACGAATTAACGATGACATACCTGCTCAGTGCCGTGATTCTTTCGCATCTCATCGGATTGCGCTTGTAAGCCATGGCGGAAGATCCGACCTGCTGCGATTCGAAAGGTTCTTCCAGTTCTTTCATGCTTTGCAGCAACCGTATATCGTAGCTGAATTTGCTCGCGCTTTGCGCTATACCGGACAGAACGTTTGCGACCCTGCTGTCGAGTTTGCGTGTATATGTCTGTCCTGAAACCGGAAAAACCTCACTGAAGCCCATCTTCTGCGCGATAAGACCATCGAGTTGCCTGACCTTTTCATGGTCGCCTTCGAACATATTCAGAAAGCTTGCCTGTGTGCCGGTAGTGCCTTTACTTCCGAGAATCTTCATGTTTTTATGGATATACTCGAAGTCTTCATAATCCATCTTCAGATCCTGAATCCATAAACAGGCCCTCTTCCCCACCGTTACGAGCTGGGCGGGCTGGAAGTGAGTGAATCCGAGCGCGGGCAAATCTTTATATTTTAATGCGAATGAAGATAAACCTTTTATTACTGCCAGCAGTTTACCTGCTATCAGTTCCAGACCTTTTTTCATAATTATGATATCAGCGTTATCTGTAACATAGCAGGAAGTGGCCCCGTAATGAATGATGCCTCTGGCCCCGGGACACTGTTCGCCGTAAGCATGTATATGAGCCATTACGTCATGCTTGAGCTCTCTTTCCTTCATATCCGCTATATCATAATTGATATCATCCTTGAATTTCTTAAGCTCTTCAATCTGTTTGTCTGTAATGGCAATTCCAAGTTCTTTTTCGGCTTCGGCCAAAGCAATCCAGAGTTGTCTCCACAATCTGAATCTGGTATCGGCAGAAAAGAGCTCGAGCATTTCCCCGCTCGCATACCTTGTATTAAAGGGACTCTCGTATGAATTATTCAAATTCAGCCACCTGTTCTTAAAAATCATTTTTATATCGGTTTATATATCGATAAATCCTTCTATCCTATTTAGACCTTCTCTGATATTTTCAATAGAAGTTGCGTAGGATAATCTTACGTGGATGTCGCTTCCGAAGCCGGATCCCGGTACTAACGCGACCTTAGCGATATCCAGCAATGCCTCGCCGAAACAATCAGAGCAGGATATCTTCCGGCCGGAAACGGATTTTCCGATAAGTTTCGAGATATTCATCATTACATAAAACGCGCCTGCGGGTTTGATGCAGGAGAGTCTGTTTATAGAATTTATTCGCTCCACCATATAATCTCTTCGGGTGGCGAATTCTGCAACCATCGCCTTCAAATCGTCCTGAGGTCCGTTAAGAGCAGCCTCGGCTGCCTTTTGCGCTATTGAATTGGGATTTGATGTTGCATGGCTCTGAATATTGCTCATCAATTTGGCGATCTTTTCATTTGACGCGGAATAACCAATCCTCCATCCGGTCATTGCATATGTCTTTGAAACGCCATTGACTACTATAGTAAGATCTTTGATCTTTTGACCAAAAGAAGCCATACTGACGTGTTTGTTATCGTCGTATACAAGTTTTTCATATATCTCATCAGAGATGATGAAAATGCTCTTTTCTTCGGCAATATCCGCAATCTGTTGCAACTCGTCCTTTGTATATAAGATTCCGGTCGGATTACTTGGAGAATTTATCACAATTGCCTTTGTCTTTTTTGTAATGGCTTTACGGAGCTGTTTGAGTCCGATTTTGAATCCATCTTCCTCGGGGGCGTTGACAAAAACCGGGATACCGTCGGCAAGCCTGACCATCTCAGGATAGGATACCCAATAAGGACCGGGTATGATTACTTCGTCACCAGGATTTAAGATGGCCTGAAAAGCATTCATAAGAGAATGCTTTGCTCCATTGCTGACAACGATGTTTTCAGGTGAATAATCAAGACCATTATCATTTCTGAATTTGCCGCATATTGATTTGCGCAGGCCAATATCGCCTGCCACGGCTGTATATTTAGTAAAACCTTCATTGATTGCTCTGATCGCGGCTTCTTTTATATGCCGGGGCGTATCGAAATCCGGTTGTCCGGCGCAAAAGCCGATCACATCGATTCCTTGCGCCTTCATTTTCTTCTCTTTCGCGTCCAGCGCCAATGTCGGCGATTCATTTACTGATAATGATTTTTTGGATAATTCCATAAAGCCTCCGTATCAGATGCATTTTCAAATAAATTCTATTATATTGTTTTAAATAATTCAAGACGGTTTAATGCATAAAATACCATGTTTATTGATTCTGATTGCGGGCACAATAATGCTGCAAGGGTTCGTGATGGTCGAGTCAAGAGTTCTGTAAGGTCTTCATGGCTTTGCAGAATTCGGTCAAAGATTTTTAGTGGGTCTCGCTTTTATGCGCATAAGGCTCATTAAAAGTCAGAGAGCAGAGCCTTGCAGTTGCAAGGTTCGAACTAAGATTGTCACAATAGTGACAGTCGAGCAAAGGCTGGGCACCAGCCGGAGCGTAGATCATCACGAGCTCTTTAAAATGCATTTTCGATCACATTTATCCTCTTTAATATTAATTTATCATCTTTTAGTATGAATGCGACTTCTACCGCATCGAATCTGATCGGGCGATCATTCAGGTCGTTTTCTATAATGTAAATTGAAGCCAATCTTCTGATTTTCTTCATCTTGTTTTTATCGATAGATTCCGATGGGACGCCGAACTTATCAGAACTCCTGGATTTGACCTCGATAAAGCATGTGATTCCTGAAATCCCTGCTATTATATCTATCTCCCCAAGTTTACCGCAGCGGTAATTGCATCTTTGAATATCATATCCTTTTTCTAAAAGATATTCTGCTGCAGCCTTCTCCCCTTCTATCCCCAATGATCTGCATGAAATCCTAGACAATGTTTTTCAAAAATGTCTGCCTGTGTATAGGGCAAACCCCGTATTTTCTTATGGCCATAATATGTTCTTTGGTACAATAGCCTTTATGGTTCCTGAATCCATACTGGGGATACTGTCCGTCAAACTCGTCAATTATCTTGTCTCTGGTGACCTTGGCAATTATCGATGCTGCAGCTATCGATATGCTCAGACTGTCGCCTTTAATGATCGGTTTTTGCGCTATGCCGATACCATCCAATCTTACGGCATCGATCAGGATCATGTCAGGTATCACAGATAAAGAAGCGATGGATTTTTTCATGGCGATTTTTGTTGCATTCAGTATATTGATATCGTCTATCTGCTTTTCATCTACGATCCCAATACCTATTGATATGGCTTTTTCGATTATTATTCCGGACAGGTATTCCCTTTGCTTTGCGGAAAGCTTTTTAGAATCATCGATATGTTCAATGAGCATATCGACCGGCAAAATAACGGATGCAGCCACTACAGGCCCTGCAAGAGGTCCTCTTCCGGCTTCGTCGATTCCGGCGATACGGCAATAACCTCTCGATCTGGCATCGATTTCATATGTAGACATATTCCTCAACCGCTGCATTTCTATCTCAAGTGATTTAATCCTAAAAAGTTTATGCATCCAGTACACCCGGAGTTTCAAGCGATATTTTGCCGATCTTGCCTTCCCTGAATTCCCGCAATATTATAAGCGAAATCCTATTGATGTCAATTTCATTTGCCGGTAACAGGCAGCCTCTTGATGATCCTGCCTGCTCAAGGATCTGCAAGGTTTTCGTATGGTCATCCCGCTTCAAATATTCGGGCGACGTATTTAACTTGAATCTGTTATTAAACTCATCGGGATAACGGTTGTAAACCATCCCTATAAGACATTGCGCGAGTTCGACGGCGTCAAACTTGTCATCGCTGAATGATCCTACCAGCGCAAGTCTTTTGGCAGTATTTTCGTTATCCATCCTCGGCCATAGAACCCCTGGCGTATCCAGCATTTCGAGACCATGGGGCATTTTTATCCACTGAGGACCTTTTGTCAATCCGGGTTTGGCGCCGGCAACGGCAGATGCCCTGCCTGTGATCCTGTTGATAAGTGATGACTTGCCGGTATTGGGAATCCCAGCCACCATTACACGCGGCGGTCTTTGAAGCCTTCCTCTGGATATCTTGTTTTGCATCCTGCTTTGAGCGATTTTGATGAGAAGCTTTCTGAGTTCATCGATCCCTGCGCCATTGACCGAGTCGGTGAGCACAGCGTCAAGCCCCAGACCTTTCAGATACTTTAACCATTCGATATTAACAGTATGATCAGATAGGTCACATTTGTTTAACGCTATCAATCTGTCTTTACCTTCAAGGATTCTGTCAAAGAGAGGATTTCTGCCGCTTAATGGTATTCGTGCGTCAACGACTTCAACAACTGCATCCACAAGTTTCAAATCGGATTTAAATCGTGCAAATGCCCTGGTCATATGTCCAGGATACCATTGCACATTCATTCTAATCCTCCGATCGATTCAAACGGCCATATCCTAAAGATGGCGCGTCCTTTTATCCTGTTGAATTCTATAAGGCCGATCTGCCTGCTGTCCCTGCTGATCGATCTGTTGTCGCCCAGCACAAATACCTTTCCCGCCGGAACCGTTATGGGAAAATCGATAGATTGTTTGTATGTGGAGCCTTTTGCAAACGGCTCATAAATCATCTCCCCATTTAAGTATACCTGACCATTAATCAGATCGACGGTATCTCCCGGCAATGCGACGACCCTCTTGACATAATCGATTTCACTGAATGCAGGGAAGGCTTTCTTCACGAATGGCAAATCGCGTATCAAAGGGATCCTGCTTGCCAGCCCTTCCTCATATTGCAAAACTATTAT
>CAYWGM010000002.1:66797-91305 GCA_964457875.1 uncultured Eubacteriales bacterium
ACCTTAATAAAATCTCCTATTTTTATATCAGGCAGATTGGTTTTCATCTGCTCCTGCTCTACAGCCTTAATCAAATCCATTACTATTCTCCTCCCATTTATTATGCGTTATGAATTATACCATTATTGTCCGTGCGGTTTCAAGTATTCATCGTTTAAATCGTCTAAATCGAGCTTTTTATACAAATCCGGCCTTTTGGATCTTGTGCGTAATATGGATTGCGTCCTCCGCCATTTTTCTATATTCGAGTGATGACCGGAGACCAGGACGTCAGGGACCAAACGGCCGTTGAAATCATAAGGCCTCGTATACTGCGGATACTCGAGGAGCCCTGAAAACAATGATTCATCCGAATATGAGCTTTCACCGGCAAGAACCCCGGGGATCATACGTGAAACCGCATCGACAAACACCATTGCCGGCAATTCGCCTCCCGTGAGGACATAATCCCCGATCGAAACCTCGTCATCGACGATTTCTTCGATTACCCTTTCATCTACGCCTTCATAATGACCGCATAGGATCACCATGTGTTCAATGCCGGAATAGCTGATGATGGCTTGCTGATCCAGCAATCTGCCCTGAGGCGTCATATAAATCACACGCGGTTTGGTCTCAATCCCCGAAATAATGGACATGTATGCGTCATATATCGGCTGCGCCATCAGTACCATTCCGCTTCCTCCGCCATATGGATAATCATCAACCTTATGATGCTTATCGATGGAAAAGTTTCTGAAATTTATTGTGTTGATCTGGATCAATCCGGCTTCACAAGCCCTTCCGATTATGCCCGACCCGATATAAGGGCTGATGACCTCCGGAAAAATCGTAAGTATGTCAAACCTCGTCATCGAGTAATCCTTCCGGTATTTTAACTGTTATTCTTCCGCTTTCAAGCGAAATTTGCCTGACCACGCTTTTGAGTGCGGGAATAAGAAACGATTTGGCGCCTTCTCTTCCCACCTCGTATACGTCATTACTGCCTGTGCTGGATATGTCAAGCAGCTTACCGAGAAATTCACCTTCTTCGGAATATACGTCCAAGCCTATCATATCAAATATATAATATGTGTCCGCCGGAAGATCGGGCAGGTCATCCCTGTTGATTTCAAGATATGCGCCTTTGTAGCTTTCAGCAGTACTCCGGTCATCGATCCCGTCGAATTTCAAAATTACATCTTTTCCGAAATATATGCATGACTGGATGTTCAGCTTCTGCATCCGGATAAATACCTGCTTCAGTTGTCCGTATCTGTCAGGGTCTTCTGTGAGAGGCATCACAACCACCTCTCCATGAATACCGTGCGCACGTCTTATATACCCGATCCTGATCAATCCCTTATACGGCATGTAATCCCCGCCTATTGTATTATATCTACCAGAACTCTTTTGTTACGCTTTAAAGCTGCCGCTTTCATTACCGCACGGATGGATTTGGCTATACGACCTTGTTTCCCGATGACTTTTCCCATATCTTCCGCAGCGACTTTCAATTCATATATGGTGACTTTATCCGAGTCGATTTCATTTACTGCCACGGAATCCGGATCATCAACCAATGTTTTGGCAATCAACTCCAAAAGTTGTTTCATGTCAGCCTCCATAACTTACGACAAAATGCCGTTTTTCTTAAGCAGCGACCTTACTGTATCGGTCGGTTGAGCGCCGTTCTTCATCCATTGAAGGGCCTTTTCCGAATCGATCCTGATTTCGGAAGGCTCTGAAAGAGGGTTGTATGTCCCGATTTCTTCGATGAACCTGCCGTCCCTGGGATACCGTGAATCGGCGACGACCACCCTGTAAAACGGATGTTTCTTTGCTCCGATCCTCTTCAATCTTATTTTTACCGCCATTGTAATACCACCTTTCTGAAATTAATATTGGGTCAAGTTCAAGGTAAAGGTTATATGGTCAACGTTATTTAAAACGGAAACCTCATCTTGTTCAAGTTCTTCATACCATGTTTTTTTGTCATATCGCCCATATTCTTCATCAGCTTTTTCATCTCTTCGAAATCCTTAAGAAGCTTGTTGATCTCCTGTATGGTCGTTCCGCTTCCGGATGATATCCGCCTTCTTCTGCTGCTGTTGATGATGGAAGGATCGGTTTTTTCCTTGCGGGTCATCGATTTTATTATTGCTTCGACGTGAACCAGCTTTTTTTCATCTAATTCGACGTCCCGAAGAGCTTTGGAATTCATTCCGGGTATCATACCGATTATCTGGTTGAGCGGTCCCATTTTCTTCAACTGCTGCAATTGATCCAGAAAATCCTCTAGAGTGAATTGCTGACTCCTGATCTTTCTTTCCATCTCTTCGGCCTTTTTATCATCGAAAGCCTCCTGTGCCTTTTCTATGAGGCTCAGTACGTCGCCCATCCCTAAAATGCGCGAGGCCATCCTGTCAGGATGGAATAGTTCAAAATCATTCGATTTTTCTCCGGTGGCAGCATATTTGATCGGCTTACCGGTTATTGCCTTTACTGAAAGCGCTGCGCCGCCTCTGGTATCACCGTCCAACTTTGTGAGTATTATTCCATCAATGCCAAGCGACTGGTTGAAGCTCTGTGCAACATTGACGGCATCCTGGCCTGTCATAGAATCCACCACCAGCAATACCTCATGCGGCTTGACGGCAGACCTCATTTCTGACAGTTCTTCCATCAGGTCAGTATCGACATGCAGTCTGCCGGCGGTATCGATTATAACGCAGTCATATTGCTTCTGTGCTGCGTAAGCCATACTGTCCCTGGCAATGATCACCGGGTCGCTGACGTCCTCCCTGGAATAAACCGGTATGTCCAACTGGCTTCCAACAACAAGAAGCTGTTTGATTGCCGCAGGTCTGTATACGTCACATGCTGCCATTACAGGATTCTTCCCCTGCTTCCTCAGAAAAACGGCAAGTTTTCCGCATGTGGTCGTCTTCCCGGAGCCCTGAAGCCCGATAAGCATAATGACAGTCGGCGGCCTGGACGAGAATACTGTCCTGGAAGGAGTGCCCCCCAATAATCCTATCATTTCTTCATGTACGATCTTCACTACCTGCTGGCCTGGTGTGAGGCTCTCGAGGACATCCTGCCCGACAGCCCGTTCTCCGACCTTGCTGATAAAATCCTTCGCGACCTTATAATTAACATCGGCTTCAAGAAGGGCTATCCTGATCTCTCTCATGATATCCTTTACATCTTTTTCAGTGACCCTTCCCTGCCCTCTTATTTTTTTTAATGTCTCCTGCAGCTTACCTGACAGGCTTTCAAATATTGGCATCCAACAACTCCTGCAGATTGGTACTGGCTTTTATGATCCGCTTTTTATCGTCGTCATTTATGCATCTGGTATCAATGCGTAATAATTCCGATACGATCTCCTGACACTTTGCTTTCTGCCGTCTGTATGTCTTTATCAAACCAAGCTTTTTTTCAAATAAATCAAACCGCATTTTTGATTTCCTGATATAATCGTATACGCCCTGACGGGTGATTTCGAGCTTTTCGGCTATTTCACCCAATGAAAAATCTTCACAATAGTGCATATCCATGATCTCCCTTTGCCGCTCAGAAAGCAAAGGACCATAAAAATCAATCAGCAAGCACATTTCTTTAATGTCTTCAACATCCGCCATTCGCACCACCAATATGTAAAGTAATAATACTTTACACCTATAATACACAAAAGACACCCTACTGTCAATAGAATAAATGATTGACTATTTCAGCTGGTCAATAAGTTCTCCAAGGTCGTCAAACTGGCGTTTTAATTCATTATACTTATCTATCAGGTCTTCCAAAAGTTTTTTGTCTGCGGGAGTGATCTCCCCCTCGCCCTGTGTTTCTCCGGGTGTCTGTCCCCCCTGTGTCTGCGTTCCGGCGCCGCCTTCAGCAAAAAGGTCGTCAAGTGCTGACTTGAGACTGGTTCCTATTCCGTATTTGAATTCATCGCCGCTTTGATAGCCTACAATGATTTCACGTACCTCGGGTATGGAAGAATCGCCAGACGCTCTGATATATATCGGCTCTACATACAACATGCTGTTTTCCAGGGGAATGACCAGCAAGCTTCCCTTATAGACGGATGAACCGCTTTGCCCCCAGAGGGATATGTCTTTTGAAACCTTATCTATCTGATTTATCTTGACTTCTACCTGATATGGCCCGATGATATTTGTGTTTTTAGGATAATTGAAGAGTATGAGTTCACCGTAATCCTTATCGGAATTCCTGACGACAAGCCAGGAAACCAGATTATTTTTATTGGACGGCGTAAAGGGCCTCATCAGGATCAATTCCTCGCTGCTCCCCAGACCGCTTGGTAATCTTATCATATTGTAATAGGAATCAATATCGCCCAGATCGCTTGTTTTGGACTCCGAAGGGTATTTTGCAATATCCCACAGATCCTGCTTTGTATAGAACTCGGAAACGCTGTCCGGGTCAAGATGATACCTTTTCATGACCTCGGTCTGCAGTTCGAAGAGTGATTCAGGATATCTCATATGCATTGATACCGATGCGGGAAGGCCGTTCCGGATCATCATGCCCGGGTAAATCTTATCGAATGTATTTATAATGGGATCTTCATTATCAATGATATAGCATTTTGCTTTTCCGTCATATGCATCTATGATTACCTTGGCGGAATTGCGTATATAGTTGAAATCCGAGGAATATTGCGAGTATGGATAATATGGGGTCACCGTATAAGCATCCAGGACCCATTCAAGCCTTCCTTCGTCAGTCAGGATGATATAGGGGTCGTTGTCTATTGCAAGGAAGGGAAAGGCTTTCTGAGCCCTGTCAACGATCTGTCTGTTTAAAAGTAATGTTGCGCCTGAAGGATAACCTGATATGGCAAGGTTCATATCCCCGTATTTAAGCGCAAAAAGCAGTCTGTTCAGCAGCCCGAGGTTGATGCCGCCCTGTCCGTCATAACGCGTTTCGGTATTTCCGTCATAATCGATTTCATTGAGGTTGTTGGCGGCATTTACTATAACATGATCTTTGGTGAGCTCTCCATAGTAGATCCTGGGCTGGGAGATCTTGAGATTTTTATCGGCGGACTTCATCACCAACCCGCTCAGGATGAAATCTACCTGACCTTCGGAAGTGATTTTGTTTATCGGATTCATCACGATGCCGTATCCATGTGTGTACTTATAAGTAATATTAAGATAAGTCTTGTCCGGAAGCCTGTTTTTATCGATCTCCCGGGCCGTCAGGAAGACTGGCGTTTGTTTGCCGTTGATATTGTAGTTTATGATGTCGCCATCGTTGAAGGAATAAAAATTAGTATTACTTTGGAGCTGGATATTGCTGACAAGCGTGGAGGCATAATCCACCACTCTTATATTGTTGATGGTCTCCGGATTCCTATTGACGATATCTTGTGTCAGCGTCTCCATGGACTCAAAACTGTATTCTTTGATTTTGTTCAGATTATAGGCGTCCTTTGTGTATTGCATGTTGTATTTGAGGAACGCGCTTTCGAGGTTGTACTCGTTGGGTTTGACAACAAGTGATTGAAACAGCGCCGCAATGATCATGGTGATGATCCAGACCGCCGGAAAGACTGCTATTGTTATACCTGCCGCCTTAAAACGCGATTTCCACAAAAAAAACAGCGATACAAGAACAATACCGAGGAGAATGTAAGGGGCGATCTTGTAAAACGTCATCCATATGTTCACGCCTATGAAGCCTGTGCCGGTGACTCCTACAAAATCAGAATACAGAAGGTCTTCGCTCTTGAATTTATATGAAAAGGCCTTTATGCCGAAAAATAGCGCGATATTTATGAGCAAATGCCTGATAATGCCTTTTGCCTTCCATATATCTTTGAATATGTCCGATGATGCGGTGGATAAGATATAGAGATAATACACCGCGGTATATATGATGATCAGGAGTGAAACGGTATAGATGAAATCATAAAGGGACATTAGGAACGGACGTTGAAACAGATAATAGCCGATATCCGAACCAAACAACGGGTCGGTTTTGCCAAAAGCCGTAGAATTTAAATAGCTCAGGGCTTTCAGGTAGAATACGTTCTGGGTCATAAAGACGCCTGATACGGCAATTATCAGCGTTATTATTAAATTGGGGTGTCTTTTTGACTGAAGGTTATTTTGCGTATAATACTTCTTTGCATTCTTTAAAATAAACATATTAGTAAAAAAGAATGAAATAAATATGATTAAAAATGTAAATAATGAAAAGATCCCCTTCCAGAGCAGATTCTTGAGATAAATATCCGAAAATCCACCTATTTCATCGAGCTGAATTACCTCCAGATAAATATTTATCGCTATGGAGACTAATATGAATGCGATTATTGCACAAGAAGCTATTATGATGATTTTTCGATAATTGTTTTTCTGTTTTTTATCATGGTACTCATAGACGAACATATATTACCAACCTCCTGTCTGATGGTATTTTATTAATTGCCGAATAAGGCCTCAATGAACTCAACAGGGTTGAATTCATGCAAGTCATCAATTTTCTCTCCCACTCCGATCATTTTTACCGGTATATCCAATTCGGACCTTATAGCTATGATAATCCCGCCTTTAGCAGTACCGTCAAGTTTGGTAAGCACTATTCCGGTTATATCGATATACTGCTTGAAGATCTTTGCCTGCGAAATGGCATTTTGACCTGTTGTTGCGTCAAGAACAAGTAGAGATTCCTTTGGCGAATCAGGAAGCTCCCTGTCAATGATCTTTTGTACCTTTTTCAGCTCCTCCATCAGATTTTTCTTTGTGTGCAGCCTTCCCGCAGTATCGCATATCAGGACATCCATGGATCTTGCCTTGGCCGCCTGAATGGCGTCATACACCACAGCCGCAGGGTCGGACCCCTCCGAATGCTTGATTATATCTATTCCTGCGCGTTGGCTCCAGATTTCAAGCTGGTCGATCGCAGCCGCGCGAAAGGTATCGGCTGCGGCAAGAATGACTTTTTTGCCTTCATTTTTCAATTTGTTGGCGACCTTTGCAATTGAAGTCGTCTTGCCAACACCGTTGACTCCGGAAAAGACTATAACAGAAGGTTTTCCGGATTTTACGGGGGTACTGTTTGAAGAGTCGTTCCCCGAAATGATGCCGTCTGAAGGAGAAAGAATATCAAGCAGCTGCTCTTTCAGCACCTGTCGAATAATTAAAGGATCAATGATTTTTCTTTCCCTGACAATTCCCCTTAGTTTTTCTATTATATCCATCGCAGTTCCGACGCCGATGTCTGATTCGATCAGCACCTGTTCAAGACTGTCAAAAAGGTCGCTGTCTATCTTGCCGAATGAAACGAGCGCCTTGTCGATCCTCCGGACTATGCCTTCCCTTGTTTTATGAAGCCCTTCCCTGAGCTTTTCGAATAACGCCATCGATCCTCCAGTCAGCTTGCTTTTTCATCAAGCTTCATTGAAATGATGTTTGAAATGCCATGCTCCTGCATCGTCACACCGTATATGGCGTCAGAAGACTCAATCGTACCTTTCCTGTGGGTAACCATGATAAACTGTGTATTATCCTTGAATTTAGAAAGGTAATTGGCAAAGCGGTATACATTTGCATCGTCGAGTGTCGCCTCGATTTCGTCGAGTACGCAAAAAGGAGCCGGATTAAGCAATAAGATTGAAAACAGCAGCGCAATCGCAGTCAAGGCCCTCTCTCCGCCCGAGAGCAGCATCATGTTCTGCAGTTTTTTGCCCGGCGGCTGTACTTCTATGTCTATTCCGCTCTCAAGAACGTTTTGTGCATCAATTATTTTTAATTCCGCTCTTCCGCCGTTGAATAATTCCTTGAATACTTTGTTGAAATTGTTGTTTATCAGTTTGAATTGCTCTATGAATTGCGTCTTCATCATCGCTGTCATATCACGTATGACCTTGATAAGATTATGTTCGGACTGTTCAAGGTCGGTTTTCTGAGAATCAAGGAAAGTGAATCGCTCCAGAACCTTTTTATATTCTTCTACCGCACCGACGTTGACGGGGCCGAGTTCGCGTATTTTGTTCTTCAGGTCGGCAATTGTCTTTTGAGCCTGTGTGATACTGCCGATGTCTTTTTTTAATTCATTTGCGCTGCTGAAAGTAAGCTCGTAGTCTTCCCAGAGCCGGTTGATGGCAGCCTCGATATCCGACTCTATCTTCGTCTTCCGGAGCTCGAGCCTGTTCAATCCTTCCTGCAGAATGATGATATTCCTGTTGACGTCGGATATTCTCTCCACTATCGAGCCGATTTCTTCCTCTATCACTCTGCGCTCTTCTCCGATACGGTCGATTTCAAAGACTTTGCCTGATTTTGCATCCTCAAATTTACTGACGCCGGTAAGGAGACCTTCCTTCTTTTCGAGCAAGCGATTGATTTCCAGCTGATTATGTTGTTTTTCTGATTTCTTGTTTTCGATGCCTTTCAAGGCGGATTCTCTTTCTATTACGATTCTTTCAACATTTTCGTTTACCCCTGACATGCTCTCCCGAATAGAATTAACTGAGATCTTATAATCGGTTATATCGTTATGGAGGGTATCCCTTACCGATTGGTCTTCCTTGTGCTTATATTGGTGCTCGTCAATTATTCTTTTTATCGATTCAATTTCTGCCTCCATGGATGTTTGTTCTTCAGAAAGCTTCTTTATCTCATCCTCAATATCGTAGTATTGTTTCTCAAGGATTTGCTTCTCATTCTTCAGAGACTGCGACCTCGTTATGGACTTCTTTGCATTTTCCCGAGCCTGCAAAAGACGGCTTTCATCTTTTGCGCGAGAGATTTCATAGTCTCTGAGCAGACGATCCTTTTCAGACCTGTTGCTGTTAAATTCATTGATTTGATTGATGATTCCGGCGATCTCATCCTGCAATCCCTTTTCATCACTTGTCAAACGTTCAATGTCGCCTGAGATCTCAGAGATCTCCCTACCGCGTCCAAGGATTCCGGAACCGTCTTTATCCACACTGCCGCCTGAGATCGATCCGGATGCGCTCAGCACGTCTCCCTCAACCGTTACGATCTTAAAACCATAATTGAATTTCCTGGCCATCTTTATCGCATTATCCAATCCATCAACAATCACGACTTTACCAAGCAGATTTGAGATTATGCTATCATAATGAGGGTCATACTTCACGAGATCGGCAGCAATGCCGCAAAATCCATCCATACGGCTGATATCTCCTGCGGAGGAACCTTCAAAACTCCTTGGTTTTAACGATCTGACAGGAAGAAAGGTCACCCGTCCGAATTTATTATTTCGAAGGTATTCTATAGCTTTTTTAGCTTCGTCCTCGGATTCGGTCACAATGTTCTGCAATGCATTGCCGAGAGCCATTTCAAGCGCAGTCTCATATCTTCTGTCGACAGTGATAAGTTTTGCCAATACCCCGTGAACTCCTTTACCGAGTGCAGCATCCGAATTACAGGCTTTAACAAGCAGTCTCACAGTTTTATTATACCCTTCCATATTCTGTTCCATTTCATTTAAAAGCCTTAATCTGGATTTTTTATACTGCAGCTCGGTCTTAACCGAATTATCATGTTTCTTTAATTCTGAAAGCTTCGATTCAGAGTTCTTCCTGTTTGTTTCAATCTCGGCGACCTGCCGGGACATATGCTTGATCGACTCTCCCAATCCGGTTAATATGGTCTGGATATCCTCAATGAGCATGTTTTCACGGTCGATATCGGAAGCGTGCTGTGAAAGATCGGACTCCACATGATGTTTACGTTTTAAAATGCCTTCCGAACGTGATTTTGCATCCCCGATGCGTATTTTTTGCTCAGAAAGCTGTTCGAGTCTGTCAATCAGCCATGTCTTACGTTCTTCAATATTGCGTTCACTTTCATCTAGTACGGAAAGGATGTCTTCCATTTGTTTTTCAAGAACTGATAGTTTAGCATCATATTCTTCGTATTCTTTTTGAAGGTATTTCAATCTGGTAGTTTTTCCTTCAGATTCTTTATCGAGGGCAGCTGCCTTTATCTCAAATTCCTTAATTTCCCCATCGATCCTGTTGTTATTCGATTCAATATTCCTGATCCTTTCCTCCAGCACCTTTATTTCAGCGAAGCTGTTGTCTATTCGGCCATTTATATCCTGAAATGCCCGTCTTGTCTCTTCATATTGCCTGTCCAGCTCTTTCTGCCGCTCGGTCTTCAACCGGTTATCATCCATTATCCCGTTTAATTTATTGTTTTCATCTTCAATGTCGTCTTTATATTTATTATACTCCATAGTAAATTCTTCAAGTTTTTCCCTGGATCTTGAAATGTTTTCCGTATATACATTTACTTCAAGCACTTTCAGTTTGTCACGCAGATTAAGATAATGCTTCGCCGCTTCCGATTGTACCATCAGCGGATCAAGCTGCAGCTGCAGTTCATTTATAATATCGGATATGCGAACAAGATTCTGCCTGGTCTGATCGATTTTCCTCTCTGCTTCCTGCTTTCTGACTTTATATTTCATTATGCCGGAAGCTTCTTCGAATATCTGCCGTCTATCCTCGGATTTCGTACTTAATATCTCTTCTATACGCCCCTGGCCTATTACCGAATAGCCATCCCGCCCAAGGCCGGTATCAAGCAGCATTTCGGCAATATCCTTCAACCGGCATGGGGTTTTATTAATAAAATACTCCCCTTCACCCGACCTGAAGACCCTTCTTGTAATAACCACTTCATTGAAATCTAAAGGTAATGTGCCGCAGGTATTGTCAATAATAATGGAAACTTCAGCGAAGCCTACGGGTTTTCGATTTTCCGTACCTGCGAATATTACGTCCTCCATGCGGTTTCCCCTGAGTGTCTTCGCACTCTGTTCACCCAGAACCCATCTGAGTGCATCGGAAATATTGCTTTTCCCGCTGCCGTTTGGTCCGACTATGGAAGTTATGCCTGGACCGAATTCGAGGACGCATTTGTCAAGAAATGATTTAAATCCCTGAACCTCAAGCCTTTTCAGATACAAAGCGAAAAACATCCTTTCTATTTCCTGAGTTTTTCGAGCGCAACACGAGCTGCTTCCTGCTCGGCTGCTTTTTTACTTTTGCCTTTGCCCTTTCCAATTATATCATTTCCTACCATGACCATGGAAAAAAATAATTTATCGTGATCAGGACCTGTTTCATCATAGACATTGTATGATACGGTCTTGTCGCCTGCCTTTTGGACGAATTCCTGTAATTCAGATTTATAATCCATGAAGGTAGGATTTGATGATTCTCCGGATGTCAAGTCAGGGATTGTCCTTTCTATGAAATCGATGACTTTTTCAAACCCGCCGTCGAGATATATTGCTGCTATCAATGCCTCATAACAATCTTCAATAATCGAAGTGTTGCTTCGGCCTCCTGTTATCTCCTCGCCTTTGCCCAGGAGCAGGAAATCGCCAAGCCCAATAGCAGATGCGTATCTGACAAGTGATGGCTTGCAGACGATCGATGCCCTCATTTTAGTCATTTCGCCTTCAGATAATCCGTTTAGCTCATTGAATATTTTTAAACTCACTGCGATATTAAGCACTGCGTCGCCCAGAAATTCATATCGCTCATTGCTGGTGAGTGAAGCCTGTCTATCCTGATTGACATAAGAACTATGGCAAATTGCCGTCAGCAATTTACTAAGGTCATTAAATACATATCCGATCCTATTTTCCAGTTGATGCAGACGCAGTTCGAGATTTTTCATTGTCAAGGCTTTCATAATACTCAATATTGAAGGCGAGGTAAAATCCCCGCCTTCATAATTTTAGCATAATAACATTATAATATTAACATAAGAATTGCATTAAAAGCCTATTTCCACTTTTTAATTGCAAGTGATGCGTTGCATCCGCCAAAACCGAATGAATTGGTCAATGCGGATTCTATATTCTTTTTAACGCCTTTATTCGGGACATAGTCAAGGTCGCATTCCATATCAGGCGTCTTGTAGTTTATAGTCGGCGGTATAAAGCCTTCTTTTAATGCCATTGAAGTAATTATCGTCTCAATGGCGCCTGCTGCGCCAAGAAGGTGACCTGTCATGGATTTGGTGGAACTGACCGCTAATTTATGCGCATGATCACCGAACACTGTTTTGATCGCCATGGTTTCGAATTTATCGTTATATGGCGTCGAAGTTCCATGAGCATTTATATAACCGATTTCAGAAGGAGCGATACCTGCATCCTTTAATGCAAGCGACATGCACCTTGCAGCTCCCTCGCCGTTCGGCGACGGAGCGGTCATGTGATAAGCGTCATTGGTACATCCATAACCAACCACTTCTGCAATGATATTTGCCCCACGGCGTAAAGCATGCTCCAATTCCTCAAGGATTACGACGCCTGCGCCTTCGCCCATAATAAAGCCGTCCCTTTCGGCATCGAAAGGCCTGCAGGCCGTGTTCGGATCAGGGTTTGTGGACATGGCCTTCATGGAACAGAAACCTGCGAAAGAGAGCGGTGTAATCGGTGATTCGGAGCCTCCGGTGATCATAATATCGGCATCGCCGCGCTGTATCACCTTAAAAGCATCGCCTATCGCGTTTGCTGACGTGGAACATGCGGTTACGACACATTCGCTGAAGCCTCTCGCTCCAAATTCCATCGCTATAAGTCCTGTTGCCATATTTGCGATCATCATCGGAATGAACAAGGCGCTGACCCTGCCAGGTCCTTTGGTAATCAGCACTTCGCATTGGGATTCGAGTGTTTCGACGCCGCCGATGCCGGAGCCTATTATCGTGCCCATCCTGTCCTTGTCGATCTGATCAAGGTTGAGGTTCGAATTGCTCACAGCCATTTTTGCAGCCGTCATCGAATACTGGGAGTACCTGTCCATCCGTTTGGCTTCTTTTTTATCCATGAAATTGATGGGATCGAAATTCTTGATCTCACTTGCGACTTTGCAATCAAAACCTGTTATATCGAAGCGGGTCACTTCTGATATACCGTTTTTGCCTTCTTTGACAGAATTCCAGAAATCTTCGATTCCAATCCCTAATGAAGTCACAACACCCATTCCTGTTATAACTATACGCCTTTTCATGATTACCTCCCCTTCACGGTAATGAAAAAGTCCCTTTTATGGGACTTTTATGTGTTATTTTTAATGTAATCCACCGCATCACCTACAGTTGTGATTTTTTCGGCTTCGCTATCTGGAATCTCAAGGCCAAATTCTTCTTCGAGCGCCATTATCAATTCAACGATGTCAAGTGAATCTGCACCAAGATCATCAATGAAAGAAGATTCGAGTGCCACGTCATCTTCTTCAACACCAAGCTGTTCAATAATAATCTTCTTGACCTTATCAAATACCACTGCGTTCACCTCCTCCCGAGCTGTTATAGAAAGATATTATTACATAACCAATCCCCCGTCAATATGTATTACCTGACCGGTTATATAATTCGATGCGTCACTTGCCAGAAAGCCTACGACACCAGCCACGTCTTCAGGTGTCCCAAACCTGCCTGACGGGATGCTGCTAAGGTAATTCTCCCTGACCTTTTCGGGTAGCACGTCGGTCATCTTGCTTTGTATGAAGCCGGGAGCAACCGCATTACAATTGATACCCCTTGATGAAAGCTCCCTTGCCGTTGATTTGGTAAGACCGATCAACCCGGCTTTAGAAGCCGAATAGTTGGCTTGCCCGGCGTTGCCCATGACTCCGGCAATAGAAGCGACATTGATTATCTTGCCGCTTTTTTGCCTGATCATGATCTTCGCGGCAGACCGTGTACAATAGAAAGCGCCTTTCAGGTTGATATCAAGGACATCTTCCCAATCTTTGTCGGACATTCGGATCATTAAGGTGTCTCTTGTGATTCCGGCGTTATTGACCAGGATATCCAATCTGCCATATGTCTCGATTGCCTTTGCGAAGATTTTGTCCACTTGCTCGCTGCTGCGGACATCGCCTTTGATCACGACTGCTTTGAAACCCATTTTTATAAACTCTTCGGCTGTCGTATCAATAGAATCCGAGGCTTCGATATCATTTAAGACCAGATCCGCACCCATATTTGCAAGCTTAAGTGCAATCGACCTGCCGATTCCGCGTCCCGAACCTGTTATCAACGCAACTTTGCCTTTGAGTTCTAAATTATCTCCCATTGTGTCCGATCACCTTTCCAGTTCAAAGTATAGGTTTTATATGTTTTTCAATGCCGATATGGTATTATTCAGCGACTCCATATCTTCAACATTTAGTATTCGAGCTTCCTTTGAGATTTTTTTGACGAATCCGCCCAATACCTTCCCCGGTCCGATTTCAACAAACGTCTCGATTCCGGCCGCCAGCATGTAACGTACTGAATCTTCCCACTTCACAGGATTGCTTACCTGTCTGACAAGAAGACCCTTTACATCGTCGGCATGTTCCACCTTCAAAGCAGTCACATTGCTTATGACCGGGTAATTGAAGTCATTCGATCTGATATCGCGCAACTCGGCTTCCAATTTCACACCTGCAGGTTTCATCAGACTGCAATGGAAAGGAGCGCTTACCTGGAGAAGCATTGCGCGCCTGGCTCCTTTTGAACTGCACAATTCCACCGCCTTTTCAACAGCGGCGGTTTGGCCTGAAATCACAACTTGCCCGGGGCAATTGAAATTGGCCGGTTCGACTACGCCTTTCTCAGATGCCGATTTACAGCATTCCAAAACAACATCGTTTTCGAGACCTATTATGGCGGCCATCGTACCCGTTCCGACAGGAACTGCTTCCTGCATGAATTTGCCGCGTTTCCGGACGATCTTTACAGCGTCCTTGAAATCAAAGGCGCCTGCAGCTACAAGGGCTGAGTACTCCCCAAGACTGAGACCGGCCGTCATATCAGGTATTATACCGCCGGCGGACAGGGGTTTCAGGCAGGCGATGCTTGCTGTCAAAATAGCAGGCTGTGTATTTTCCGTGATCTTCAATGTATCTTCGCTTCCGTCGAACACCATCTTGTTCATGTCGATCCCAAGCGCGTCGGATGCGGATTTGAACACTTCAGCCGATTCACTGAAGTTTTGAGTTATCTCTTTTGCCATCCCCGGATATTGTGCACCTTGCCCGGGGAATACGAATGCGATCTTACCCATTTGATCCTCCGAAAACCTTATTCTGTTTATTTGCTCCAGCGGATAAGAGCAGAGGCCCATGTAAGGCCACCGCCGAATCCTACGAGCACGATATAATCGCCTTTTTTCAGGTTGCCGCTTCTCATGACTTCATCGATGGCAACAGGTATTGAAGCGGAAGAAATATTGCCGTATTTATGCAGATTCGTATATATCCTGTCCATTTCTATCTCAAGGCGCTTTGCCGCGCCTTCTATGATTCTGATATTCGCCTGGTGAGGTATTATCCGCTTAATTTTATCAAGGGGTATGCCTGATATCTCAAGCACTTTTTCAACGGCTGCCGGCAACACCCTTACTGCAAATTTGAACACTTCACTGCCATCCATGCGCAGACTTGTCATTTTGCCGTTATGCCTGGCCTCGATATCGCTCTCGCTTTTATAGCAGCTTGGTATCGTTATTGTATGGCTCATGGCGCCATCTGCACCAAGATGAGTGGATATTATGCCGTGGCCGTCTTCCACCCGTCCAAGCACTGCGGCTCCCGATCCGTCACCCAGAAGGACGCATGTGTTTCTGTCCTGCCAGTCGATTATCCTTGACAGGGCTTCACATGCAACAATCAAGATATTCTTGTAGTAACCGCATGAAATCAGTTTTTCAGCAATTGTTAAAGCATAAACGAATCCGGAGCAAGCTGCGTTAAGGTCAAATGCCGCCGCATTGACGGCTTTAAGCTCTCTCTGGATCAGGCATGCCATTGACGGCGTCAGATAATCCGGGCACTCGGTCGTGGCTATTATGAGGTCGATATCATCCGGTCCGAGACCGGCGTCCTCCAATGCTCTTTTTGATGCTTCGACTCCCATGGAACTCGCCGGAACGCCTTCGTCAAGGATCCTTCTCTCGGATATTCCGGTCCTTTTTAATATCCATTCGTTTGATGTATCGACCATTTTTTCCAGATCGAAGTTGGTCATGACTTTTTGCGGCAAATAACTGCCCACCCCGATAATGCCAATCGATGTTGTCTTATGATCCGACATTTTGAACCCCCGGTACCCTGAATTCATTCTTTATCTGTTCGATGACAGTACTCTTTGCGAAACGGTATGCCCTTATAACGGCATTTTTTATAGACTTTGCATTTGAACTTCCGTGACATTTGATTACCGTACCATTGACCCCAAGAAGAGGCGTACCGCCGTACTCTTCATAATCAAGGCGTTTTCTGAACTTCCTCAATTCGTTCCTCACAGCAAAGGCGGCTATCTTGGATATTAAATTTTTTGAATATACCTTATGCAAACCTTCATATATGAACGAGCCCACACCTTCAAGGAATTTGAGCAGCACATTGCCGACAAAACCATCGCATACCGCTACGTCAACCTTGCCCTCAGGTATTTCCCGCCCTTCTATGTTGCCGACGAAGTTTAGATTTGAGTTCGCAAGCTTTATGAATGCCTGCTTTGTAGTCTCGTTACCTTTCTCTTCTTCGGAACCGACATTGATCAATCCCACTTTCGGATTCTTTATATTGTAAATCTCTCTCATATATAACGATCCGATTACTCCAAACTGGTAAAAATTTATAGGTTTGCAGACGGTATTCAATCCGGCGTCGATCAGCATCGCGCCTCCCTTTTTCGTGGGTATGACCGGAGCAAGGGCAGGTCTGTCGATACCTTCGATCCTTCCCAGATTCAGCATTGCACCAGTCATCAACGCTCCCGTATTGCCGGCTGATATAAAGACGTCGGCCTCATTGGACTTGAGTAAGTCGAGCCCTACGAGCATCGATGAATCTTTTTTGTTTCTTATCGCTTTCGTAGGGATATCGTCATTCATGATTATCTCTTTCGTATGCCGGATTTTTATCCTGGGGCTGCTGTAATTCAATTTATCGAGCAAATACCTTATTTTTTCTTCGTCGCCTGTCAAAAGTATGTCATATCCACCCTCAAGTTTGAGGGCTTCAATACATCCGGCGACAATATCATCGGGCGCGTTGTCCCCGCCCATTGCATCAACTGTTATTAACAATACATTCACTTCCACTTAAAAATTGGATAACAATACTATTGTAAAATCATTTCCATATTTATTCAAGCGATACAAGGATAAACTTACCTCTGAACACTTCCAATTGTTTTTCAAATATGTTGACCCAGACTATGAATTTACGTTCCCTTTTTTCGCGTACTTCAGCTCTCGCCACCAACCTGCTCCCTTCATAAACCGGAATTTTATACTTGATATTAGCGACGCCGACCAGCGCCACATGAGAGTCTATGATAGCTATTGCAAGGGATTCGGCAAGTGAATATATGAAATGTCCTCTGATTATTTTTGTTTTTTCAAAAGACATGTTTTCGTTGGTTTCCAATATCGAAATACCTGATTTGCCAAGTTTGACATCGATCAACTCCCCGACTATCTCTTTGCTCTCGAGTGATTTGACCTTGCTGTAATTCATTTCAGCAACATTCTTTATTCTCTCCCTTAATTCCGGGATACCGAGTTCAAGCCTGTCGAGCCGTATGGTCGGTACGCTCACACTAAAGAGTTCCGATAACTCTTCATCAGTCAGGAACGGATCTTTATGTATCTTTTCAGAAAGCACATGCTGTCTTTCACTTTTAAGCAACGATAATCTGCCCATTTATCCTCTGGTATTTCTATTTCTATGTATTCGTATTTATTACCTGCTCATATATCCTAATGATAGAAGTATATTATATTAATCCCATATATGCAATACATATTTGCCTGCTGTCGGTTCAGTCACTGCCGATCTGGCGTATGACCTTCATATTCTTTGCGACATAATCAATGCCGGAATAAATGGTTACCAGAACAGCCGCCAGCATCAAATAATTATCAAACCTGAAATTGGTCAATTGGTTAAATGGGAAATTCCTGACAAGTAAAGCGGTAATGGCGGTAATCTGTGTAATAGTTTTGGCCTTGCCCCATTTGCTCGCGGCTATGACAATACCTTCACCTGCGGCGACAAGCCTGAGGCCGGTTACTATAAGTTCCCTTCCAATGATTATTATTGCTATCCAGCTTGAAAGCTCGCCGCGTTCTATCAATGCCAGCAAGGCTGCAGTGACTAGCAATTTGTCTGCAATCGGATCGATGAACTTGCCGAAATTCGTCACGAGTTTGCGTTTTCGCGCAATATAACCGTCAACTGCATCAGTGCTGGCCGCTAATACAAAAACGGCTGCCGCGATGTAATTACCATAATTAATTATAAAGTCGTTTATCGATATCAGCATCGGCCTGATCACCCTGAACGCTTCACTTACAAGTATCCACTCCGGAAGCGGAATAACGAATAACAAGAAAACAGGAATGATCAATATCCTTGCCAGAGTTATTTTATTTGGCAGATTCACTATTTACAACTCCCATCAAATCATATTCAAGGGCGTCTGTTATCTTTACATCCACAAAATCACCCGGTGTCATGGGCGAGGCGTTTTTTACGAAAACGAGGCCGTCTATTTCAGGAGCTTCCGCAAAAGTCCTTCCGTAATACAAGTCTTCCCCGTTCCTCCCGTCGATAATTGTGCGATAAACCTTCCCTGCCCTTTTCTGGTTCAATTCGCGTGAAATACCTTTCTGGAGTTTCATAAGCATGTTGTACCTGATTTCGGCTGTCCTCGCGCTGACTTTCGGATGCAAACCCGCAGCCGGCGTGTCCTCTTCACAAGAGTATCTGAAAACGCCAAGTCTTTCGAATTTCATCCGCTTGATAAAATCATATAGTATGCCGAAGTCCTTTTCGTTTTCTGACGGAAAGCCGACGATTATCGAAGTTCTCAGGACAATGCCGGGAATCCTGCTTCTTATACTTAAGATCTTCTCCTCGAGAAAACCGGCGTCTCCCCGCCTGCCCATTGATTTAAGAATACGGCTGCTTGCATGTTGAATCGGGATATCAAGGTATTTACAGATTTTGTCATTTGCAGCTATACAATCCATAAGTTCATCGTCAATTCCATCAGGATAACAGTATAATAACCTTATCCATTCTATCCCATTTATCAGCGAAATACCATCAAGTAATTTCGCAAGCGAATACTTTTCACGCAGGTCGGCGCCATATGCGGTAGTGTCCTGTGCTGTTATTATGATTTCTTTAAAGCCTGATCTGCCGAGCCATGCCGCTTCTTCGAGAATATCGCCGAATCTCCTGCTTCTGTAAGATCCTCTGATTAAGGGGATGGCGCAGTACGTACATCTGTTGCTGCATCCTTCGGCAATCTTTAAATAAGCATAAGAAGATCCGGTGGTTATCCTTCGCCCCGGGTAGCAACCATCCGGAGCATGACTTTCAGGGGTTTTGACATCAAGGATGTTTTTCCGGCCTTCTTCAAGGGACTGCAATATGCCGGTTATGGCATCATAGCTGCATATGCCTGTAACCGCATCGACTTCGGGAATCTCTTCGAATATCTTCTGTGCGTATCTTTGTCCGAGGCAGCCGGTAACAACCAAATATCTGCATTTACCAGATTTGCGTCCCGACATTTCAAGAATGGTATCGATAGATTCCTGTTTGGCTGCATCTACAAATGCACATGTATTTATAATTATCGCTTCAGCTTCATTTGAATCGTTTGTCACTTGATAACCGCTGTTTTCCAATGAATAAAGCATCATCTCCGTGTCGATGCGGTTTTTAGGGCATCCGAGCGACACTATGCCTACTTTCACACAATACCTCCCTTGCAGTAAAATGATTATACAATATTATCTTCTAATAAAGCAACAAACCGCCCTGTGTTAATTTTTTAATTATAATTGCATTAAGCAGAGAATTATAATATACTATAAAAAATTATTACCAGCTAATATCAGCAAATACTAATTAAAGGAGTCACATACGTGAATTATTTTTTAAGCGAAGAGCAGCAAATGATCAAAGATCTTGCAAAGAAGGTCGCAGATGAAAAGATGGCGCCTTTAGCGCTTAAATATGATGAAGAAGGCATATTTCCCGAAGATATAGTTAAAATACTGGCTGATTCGGATCTTTGCGGAGTATATATCCCCGAGGAATACGGCGGGCTTGGCGGCGGCGTTTTTGAGATGTCGCTGGTGGTTGAAGAATTGAGCAGGGCTTGCGGCGGAATTGTTCTTGCATTTGCCGGTACCGGACTCGGGACTTTTCCTATAATATTATTCGGGACGGATGATCAGAAACGCAAGTATCTTCCTGATATCGCAGCCGGTAAAAGACTTGCTGCGTTTGCCCTTACAGAAGCAAATGCCGGCAGCGATGCGGCGGGAATTCAAACGGTGGCAACGCCTGAGGACGGTCAATATGTGCTGAACGGGACCAAACAATGGATCACAAACGGCGGCGAAGCAGACATATATATTGTTGTCGCATGCACAAACCGTGAAAAGGGGGCAAGGGGCTTTTCAGCCTTTATTGTTGAACGGGGCACGCCGGGATTCACTTTTGGCAAGAAAGAAAACAAAATGGGTATCAGAGCATCGGTTACGCGCGAACTGGTATTTGACAACTGCAGGATACCTAAGGAGAATCTGCTCTCGCGTGAAGGAATGGGATTTATCGTGGCGATGAAGACATTGGACAGGACAAGGCCAGGTGTTGCTTCGCAAGCGCTCGGCATAGCTCAGGGAGCATTTGAGGCCGCATTAAGATATTCGCGCGAAAGAGTTCAGTTCGGCCAGCCCATTTCGTCTTTCCAGGCGATACAGCATATGCTTGCCGATATGGCTATCCAGATAGAAGCGGCAAGATGCCTTATATACCAGACTTGCAGGCATATTGACGGCGGAGCCAGGGATATCTCGAAAGAAGCCGCCATGTCAAAGGTCTTCGCATCTGACATGGCCATGAAAGTGACTATAGATGCCGTACAAATCTTGGGCGGCTACGGATATATGAAGGAATATCCTGTCGAAAAAATGATGAGGGACGCTAAAATCACTCAGATTTATGAGGGTACGAACCAGATACAACGCAATGTAATAGCGCTTGAGCTTATTAAGCAGGCCTCCAAAGCATAAGGTGGTGTATTTATTTTGAATATTGTCGTATGCATCAAACAGGTCCCGTCGACCACGGAAGTCAAAATGAATAATGAAACCAATACAATTATCCGCGAAGGCGTCGAGTCAATGATAAATCCTTTTGATACGTATGCTCTGGAAGAAGCCGTCAGGATCAGGGAAAAACTCGGCGGAAAAGTGACCGTATTAAGCATGGGCATTCCTGCAGTAATGCAGCAGTTGCGTGAAACAATCGCATTGGGCGCTGATGAGGCGGTATTGATTAGCGGTAAAGAATTTGCCGGTTCCGATACTTTGGCTACGGCATATGCGCTGTCAATGGCAATCCGAAGAATGCAGGACATTGACCTTGTCATCTGCGGCAAACAAGCTACCGATGGCGACACAGCCCAAGTCGGTCCCAGCCTTTCTGAAAAACTCGGATTACCCCATACTACATACGTCAGAAAAATAGAAGAGATCAGAGAAGGTTGCATCAGATGCCAGCGGCTTACCGAAGAAGGATATGAGGTGATAGAGATGCCTCTCCCTGCCGTAATTACTGTGGTCAAAGAGATCAATGAACCGAGACTGCCTTCATTGAAAGGCATGATGAGATCAAAGAAGGCCGAGATACCTGTCTGGAACTCAGACGACATTAATGCCGACAAGGCAAAATGCGGCCATAAAGGGTCTCCCACCCAAGTCATAAAAACGTTTGTGCCTGTACATGAGATAAAGAGTGAAATAATAGAAGGCGAACCGGATGAGCAGGCAAGGAAGATCACGGATATTATCATTTCGCTTCAATCGGCAAAATTTGGTGGAGGTTGAAAATGCCAGAGATCAGGATTATTGATGAAAAATGCATAGGGTGCAAAATATGCATAAAATCATGCCCATATAATGCCATAAAAGTTGAAGATAAAAAGGCTGTTATACTTGACAATTGTACACTATGCGGGATATGTGTCCCATCATGCAAATTCGGGGCTATCGACCTTTTAAAAGAAGTTATATCAGATGCCAAAACAGACACATCGCAATATCAGGGCATATGGGTATTTGCCGAGCAAAAGAAAGGCATCGTATCCGGAGTGGCATTCGAATTGCTGGGCGCCGGAAAAGCGCTTGCGCAGAAATTAGGCGTACAGTTGTCAGCAGTGCTTATCGGAAGCATGATCGGGGCGCAATCCAAGAGGCTTATCGAATACGGCGCGGATAGTGTCTATGAAATAGACCACCCTTCTCTTGATCTATATAACGATGATTCTTATGCCGAAATATTTATACAACTGGTAAAGCAATATAAACCCGAAATAATTTTAATGGGTGCGACTACCTACGGCAGATCACTTGCCCCAAAGGTTGCTTCAAGGCTGAATACCGGTCTGACTGCAGACTGCACTTCCCTTGACATCGATCCTGAGAAGAGGCAGCTTTTGCAAACAAGGCCAGCTTTTGGCGGGAATCTAATGGCTACGATCATCTGTCCCGATAACCGTCCACAGATGGCAACAGTAAGGCCAAAGGTAATGAAACCACTGGCTCCTGACCGGTTGAGAAAAGGCGCCATTATTAAACCAGTTGTCGAAATACCACTTACAACCAGAATGAAGGTTATCGAAATCGTAGATGATCTCTGCGAGACAGTAAATCTGGCTGAGGCCGATATCGTAGTATCAGCTGGCCGGGGCATAGGCGATCCGTCGAATATCTGCCTTGTGGAAGAACTGGCAGGCATCCTCGGCGGCGCTGTCGGAGCATCCAGGGCAGTTGTGGATGCCGGATGGATAGGCTATAACCACCAGGTCGGCCAGACAGGTAAAACCGTTTGCCCCAAAATGTATATCGCATGCGGTATTTCGGGAGCAGTCCAGCATCTTGCCGGGATGTCATCATCAGATATAATCATAGCTATAAACAAAAACCCGGAAGCGCCTATTTTCAAAATAGCCACATATGGCATAGTCGGAGATGCATTGCAGGTGTTACCCGCAATGATCAAGGAGTTCAGGTCAAAAATCGGGTAATAATGTTTTAATTATATTTTCATCGTATCCCCGATTCTTGAGGAAATTATACGCACGTATTCGTATTTTCGCATCATCAAGATCAAATCTGCAGAATTTCTTTTGCAGAAGCATCTCCGCCATCTCATATTCATCTATTTTATATTCATCGAGAAGGGTATCCGCCATTTCTGCAGTTATTCCCTTTCTCATCAGCTCGTATTTTAAGAATCTTTTTGCCTTCGGCTTTAATTTCAACCTGTCATTGATGAATTTCCTGGCGTACAATTCATCATTAATATATCCCAAGGATTGGAGCTCTTTTATCGCCTTGCCGATCGCTCCATCATCAAAACCTGCGGATAGAAGCTTTAGCTCCAATTCCTTTTGGGAATAATGTCTTATAACAAGTCTTTTTACCGCAAAGCTTTTTGCTTTATCAAAATCTGATGATAATTTTTGCATAAATCCTATAATACTTCATCTTCATCCGAAACAGAACGCGTTTCAATACTCCTGATAAATGCCGTGCTGTAGTTTTCCCTGATTTTTACTTCTATTTCATCCATTACCTGCTTGTTATCTTTAAGATATTGCTTCGCATTTTCCCTGCCCTGACCGATCCTCTGGTTATTATATGAGAACCATGCACCTGTCTTATTTATTATGTCAAGATTGACGCCAATATCAAGGACGTTGCCTTCGCGTGAAATGCCCATACCGTAAATGATATCGAATTCTGCTTCCTTGAAGGGCGGCGCCACTTTATTTTTGACCACCTTGACTTTCGTCCGGTTTCCAATCACTTCAGTGCCCTGTTTCAATGATTCGACTCTCCTGACCTCGAGTCTTATCGAAGAATAAAACTTCAATGCCCTGCCGCCGGGTGTCGTTTCAGGATTGCCAAACATGATGCCAACCTTTTCCCTCAATTGGTTGATGAATATTGCGCTGGTCTTGGACTTGCTGATCACACCGGTCAATTTTCTGAGGGCTTGCGACATCAGCCTTGCCTGAAGTCCGACGTGTGAATCTCCCATTTCACCGTCGATCTCGGCTTTTGGCACCAGCGCAGCAACAGAATCTATTACGATCACATCGATTGCGCCGCTTCTGACCAGGGCTTCGGAAATTTCAAGGGCCTGTTCGCCTGTATCTGGCTGTGATACAATAAGATTTTCTATATCAACTCCAAGCTTTTTGGCATACACGGGATCAAGGGCATGCTCAGCATCGATAAAAGCTGCTTCCCCTCCGGATTTCTGAGCCTCGGCGATAATATGCAGTGCAACGGTGGTCTTCCCTGAAGCTTCCGGGCCGAATATTTCAATGACCCTTCCCCTCGGGATGCCGCCGACGCCTAATGCGATATCGAGGCCAAGCGCGCCTGTCGGGATGGT
>CAYWGM010000003.1:0-54925 GCA_964457875.1 uncultured Eubacteriales bacterium
CTGTATCTATTTTTCTGTTTAAGATGTCATGTCCTTCGGCAACGATCTGTATCTTCCGATTAATGTCCTCGGTAATCACTCCCATATGCCGTTTGACTTCATCGACCTTGGTATCAAACATATCCTTTATCTTTACAAGCATCTCATCATTATCCATAAACTCTACTCCTGTAAAATTTTGCTAATTATACTATATCACATGACAAGCAATTTGAGAATATGTATTTTATCTATTCCTGGATTAATTTACCACTGTATGATCATTGGTTAAGCTCGCTTCAAGCTCAGTTATTATCCCGCTCAAAGCATTCATGGCCTCAATCCTTGATGAGTGTGCACTCCAGCCTGATTTCTGCAGCAACTCTTGTAGTTCATGGTCGAACAGATCAATCCTGTTCTGAATACTTGGGGCATGCCGGGTGAAGATGGTCTGTCTATACCCCTGAGTAACTGTTACGGATACCGATTCTGCCATGAACCAGTCCCCTACTATTGTCAGGCTTTCCTTCGTGTCTTTGCTGACAACTATCTGCACCTTATCATCAGGCATGGATTCCAGGAATTCTATCAAAGACCTGATACGGACTAACTGAGCAGCAGCACTGTGTTTGCCTTTGATCATATAAGGATCGATTATCAGGCGGCATCCGTTCTCCCGAGCATGTTTCTCCAGAGCCAGACGTTCATTGCGCTGGCATCTGCAGTGGTGATCGCTGCGTGTAAAAGGTGCGTACCGTTCTTTCCATACCGGATCGGTGATCACCTTATCCGGAATATGAAAAGAGCTCAAAGCCCCCTTTTGCCGGACACATCCGTACATATCCAACGACGATACCTTCTCAGCGTACCCCGCCATCATCATGGCGCGGTCTTCGGCCAGCTCGGCGCATTGGAACAAGGCATACGATATATCCCGGTACCGGTTTATCAGGTTTTCAAATACTTTCATTGACAGCTGTTCTCTGACCCTGCTCATATCCTCGCTCAATTGTATGGCATGAAGTGTCTGGATCATTTCTCCCGGCAACGTATCCCTCGTTACAGGCAGTACAGGGATATTAAGAGCCATAGCGTATCCTATCTCCTGATGCACCCAGCCTCTTTTGCCCGAGGCAGATGTGATTATCGGCATGAAGACATGCGCATGCGCGATAAATGCTTGTATCTGCTCATGAAAGCCCGTCCCGAATGAAAGGTTCTTGTCCCACATCGGAATCAGCCCGTTTTCTTTGAGTACGGTCACAATCTCGTCGACAAGTTCCCGATCCTTATGCGCATAGCTGATGAATACACGGTATTCGTCCATATCATTTTTCCCTGAGAAGTTTGTTCAACTCGTCCATGAATGTATTTATATCTTTAAATTGTCTGTATACTGAAGCAAATCTGACATATGCGACCTCGTCGAGGGATTTGAGCCTGGATATCGCCAACTCGCCGATATCCCTTGATGTAACTTCGCGCTGCAGCGTATTCGATAACTGCGCTTCTATATCGTCGACGATCTTTTCGAGTTCCGACATCGGCACAGGCCTTTTCTCACAAGCCTTCATCAGGCCGCCAAGCAATTTCTCACGGTCAAAGGGCTCGCGTGACTTGTCCTTTTTTATGACCATAACAGGAATATTCTCGACCTTTTCATATGTCGTGAACCTCTTCAGACAGTTGGAACACTCCCTGCGCCTTCTGATAGCCGTACCCTCTTCTGTCGGTCTGGAGTCTATGACCCTGTCGTCTTCGAAACCGCAAAACGGACACTTCATGATGTTATTTACCTCATTTAAATCCTATCATTCAAGACATGATATTTCAAGAATTTGTTTGATCAGTCGAAATACCTTCGGATGAATCTTTCATCGAGTTCCACCAGCACTATATCTTCACCGATTTTCCTGATTTTCTCCCATGGGATCACCAATTCATTATCTTTCCCTATTAAACCCAGAAGCCTTCCGGATCCCGGAATTACAATGGAATCGATCTTGCCTTCATCAAAATCAATTTCTACATCATTTATGAATCCAAGACGACGGCCGTCACCAAGATTGATTACTTCCTTTTGTCTGAGTTCGGAAGCCCGATTCATATATGCTTATAAACCCTCCGGCGTTCAATATATACCTATTCAGATATATTTGCGCATATGCATCAACGCCGTTTTTTCGAGCCTCGAAACTTGTGCCTGCGAAATGCCTATCTCATTGGCGACTTCCATCTGGGTCCTGCCCTCAAAGAACCTGAGGTTTAATATATGTTTCTCGCGTTCGTTCAGTTTCCTCATAGCCTCTTTTAAAGATATCTCTTCAAGCCAGTTCTCTTCATGATTCTTATCGTCGCTTACCTGGTCCATTACATAGATTGCGTCGCCGCCGTCATGATAAACAGATTCGAATAGGGAGATGGGATCCTGTATCGCATCCAGCGCGAAAACCACTTCCTCTTTTGGCAGGTTCAGTTGTTGTGATATCTCCATTATTGTTGGTTCTTTAGAATTTTGTGTCATCAGTTTCTCTTTTGCCTGAAGGGCCTTGTATGCGATATCCCTGAGTGATCTGCTCACGCGGATGGAATTGTTGTCCCGCAGATATCTCCTGATTTCGCCTATGATCATGGGAACGGCATAGGTAGAAAACTTGACGTTCTGACTCACATCGAAGTTATCGATGGCTTTAATCAAGCCTATGCAACCTACCTGGAACAGATCGTCCACATACTCGCCGCGGTTGTTGAACCTCTGAATAACACTTAATACAAGCCTCAGGTTACCATTTATGAATTCTTCCCTTGCAGAAGAATCTCCTTGGCTCATCCTGTCGAAAAGCACTTTCTTTTGTTCATTGGTCAGAACAGGCAGTTTTGAGGTGTTCACCCCGCAAATCTCTACTTTGTTGGCAAGCATGGCAGAAAACCTCCCGGCGACAATTTGACACTAATCATTATTGCCACGGGATAATTTTTTATACTGCGGAAAAACATTATTAATCAGGAAAGCCGGCTGATTTCCTTCTTCAATCTGCCTATGATCCTCTTCTCGAGGCGTGAAATATATGATTGAGAAATTCCCAGCAGATCAGCTACCTCTTTCTGCGTTCTCTCAACCCCGGTTTTCAATCCGAACCTGAGCTCCATTATCTTATTTTCGCGAAGAGTTAGTTTTTTCATAGCAGAATTCAGAAGTTCTTTGTCAATTTCATCTTCAAGGCTCCTATGTATCATATCATTTTCAGTACCGAGGACGTCAGACAGGAGCAATTCGTTCCCATCCCAGTCGATATTCAACGGTTCGTCAATTGATATTTCGGTCTTGGTCCTGTTGTTTCGCCTCAAATACATCAAGATCTCATTTTCTATGCACCTTGAAGCATATGTGGCAAGCTTGATGTTTCTGGTGGGATTGAATGTGTTTATCGCTTTGATCAGGCCTATTGTACCTATAGAAACAAGATCTTCAATACCTACTCCTGTATTCTCGAATTTCCTTGCAATGTACACTACCAGCCGCAGGTTTCGCTCGATAAGGATCTGCTTTACGCTAAAATCCTGTTTTTTTAGTTCATCGAGCAGGTAATTCTCCTCATCTACGCTAAGCGGCGGAGGAAGCGCTTCAGTTCCCCCGATATAGAATATTTTTTCAGCTTTTATCAAGCCGATCCTTGAAAGTAATGTCAATACCCTGATGACAAACAATACCTTGATCAGTTTGAGCCACTCCATGATTAATCCCCTTTCTACTGCCGTATTTTAGATCATACCAGCTCCGAGCCTATCAATGCCATGTAACTGTCGTTCCTTGAGAGTACTCTTCTGCAAACGCCTATTATAGCGTTGTCCGCCATATGGTTCGTTTTCTCACCGATCTCAACATAATCAGGTTTAAATCCAATCATCATGCCATTTTCTCTGCCGATGGAAGAGAATGGTATCAACCTGAACCTGTTCATCCAAATTGATTTGGAAATGACTGAAGATACCGTATCCAAATCCTCTTCCTTCGAATCATTGAACACCCTGCGAATTTCTTCGGGCAGAACGTCTTTAAGCGCCCTGTATTCAACTACTATAACAGGAAGATTGCTCAACGGGTCTGTCAAATGATTCCCCGTATCGACCAGCGCCTGAATGTCTATCTGTTGTTTTTCAAATCGGATCTTCAGGTTCACCAGCATCTTTTCTCTGGATAACCTTTTACCAATTATCTCCCACAGTGTCCGCAAGATCATAATGGCAAAAGTTATCCCAAGGAATATGCTGCCCAGACTGGAACTGGGTATATGAAATATGCCGTTTTGTATCAGACCTGAATCAGCTGAACTAAAAAATACGAACGCAAAAGTTGTTCCGGCGAAAACCATGGTAACTGCGTAGAATATTGCCAATATCCTTAAGAATGCTTTAAATCCGGGTATCCTGAACGATAGCGCGATTATTGCGAACGAAAGCAATACTTTTGCAGGTAAGCTAAAATAAATCCTTATATCGGGGAGAAATACGAGCAAACACGCATATACGGCGCCCAACCCTGCGCCTGCCAGGAGCCTTAGACTGGTAGTCTGTTGTCTTACCAGCTTCGAGGTGATAAATAATATCAAATAATTGACAACTATGTTTTCAAGCAATAATACATCAATATAGATATCCACCAATTATACCCCACATGCAGACAATCCCCTGATTTTACTATATTCATATGCTTGTAGACTTATACCGTTATTCACATGGCTAAATTAAATATTAATGGCAATAGAAAGGATATACTGTCGAAATGATATGTCTGGAATGATTTTTTTAAAGACAAAAAACGCTATTTAAAACGGTTTTTCCTTAAAAAAGCCGGAACATCAAGCTCATCGAAGTTGACATCAAATGAGGATATCTTTTCTGTCGGCGTTTTCAGAACTGATGATTTTTCAGTGCCCTTATCAGCTTTCTTGAATACCGGGCCTTTTTCAAAGCCTGTGGCAATGACGGTTATCATCATCTCATCTTTCATATTCTCATCGATAACTGCCCCGACAATTATGTTGGCATCAGGATCGACCGATTTCTGTATGAGTTCGGCAGCAAGATTCACTTCAAAAAGCCCCATATCGGGGCTGCCTGTAATATTGAGCAAAACCCTGCTGGCCCCTTCGATGGATGTTTCGAGCAATGGACTGGAAACAGCCTGCTTGGCAGCATCTTCAGCCTTACCTTCCCCATTTGCCCTGCCAATGCCCATATGGGCAATGCCCGTATTCAGCATAACAGTTTTCACATCGGCAAAATCAAGGTTGATAAGACCCGGAACAGCAATTAAATCAGATATTCCCTGTACTCCTTGCCTTAGGACATCGTCAGCCATTCTGAACGCATCTATAAAAGAAGTTTTTTTATCGGCAACCTGAAGAAGACGGTCGTTAGGGATCGTCACAAGCGTGTCAACAGTACCTTTGAGGCTTTCAAGGCCTCTTTCGGCATATTGCATCCTTTTTCTGCCTTCAAAAGCAAAGGGCTTTGTGACGACTCCCACAGTCAATATGCCCATATCCCTCGCTATCTGGGCAATAATTGGCGTTGCTCCGGTTCCCGTTCCCCCGCCCATACCGGCTGTGATGAAAACCATATCCGCGCCTTTTATTGACTGGGAAATCTCTTCCTTGCTTTCATTGGCAGCTTTTTCCCCAACCTCGGGATTTGCTCCGGCACCAAGACCTCTTGTAAGCTTGTCCCCTATTTGGATCTTTATATTGGCTTTAGACATGAACAAAGCCTGTTTATCAGTGTTGATTGATATAAATTCAACGCCTTTAAGACCTGCGGAAATCATCCTGTTAACTGCGTTATTCCCGCCGCCTCCGACGCCTATCACTTTTAATTGTGCGAATTGCTCCATATCGATATCAAATTCCAGCAAGATTACTCCTCCTCTTTATCGGAAGTATATTATAAATAATATAGTATTGTTCATTAACACGCAAGTTCATAAATAAACAAAATGTTAAAAAAAACTCTTTATCAATCGTTTGAACCCTGATAGAAAACCTTTTCTTTCAGTATCTCTTTTCTTGTTATCCTGAATCCTGCGAAGGTTTACAGCACTGCTCTTATTCAGAGTCGATATGTATTTTATAATACCTGCGGCGACTGCATATTCAGGCTTGGAAATTCCAAACTGTTTATATGAAGCCACTCGCGCCGGCATGTTGAAAATACCCGAGGCCAGCTGCTTGTTACCATCGACATAGGATATGCCTCCTCCGGTAAGGACAAGGCCGGCATCACATTTGATATTCACCTTGCTCTTAAGAAGCTGGTTCCTGCAAAGCGCGAATATCTCGCATACTCTCGCTTCGATTATTTCAACGACTTCCGAAACCTTGACATTCCGGCTGCTGCTTTCGCCCAGATCGTGCAGAAGCACTTCCTGATCATTTTTTATAAGGGAAGTCAATGCCAACTCATATTGCCTTTTAATTTTTTCGGCTTCCAGATAAGGTATTTTCAATCCGATAGAAATATCATTCGTGATATGTTCACCGCCTACCGGAATGGAATTATAATATTGCAGTTTTTTATTCTTAAATATGGATATATCAGTTATACTGCCGCCTATATCAATCAATACTACGCCTGCCTCCTTTTCGTCGGAAGTCAGCGCAATCTCACCTGATGCGAAAGCCTCGGCGACAATACCGTCGATCTTGATTCCTGTCCGCTCGAAAGTCTTCAGGATGTTCTGGACTGAAGTAATCTTGGCAGTCACGACGTCTGCTTCAACTTCAAGCACATTGCCGATCATTCCGGCCGGATCGACGATCTCATCAAATCCGTCAATGACGTATTGTTTTGGGATTACGTCAATGATGCACCTGTCGTCAGGTACCGGTATTTCCTTGACGGTTTGCAGTATCTTTTCCACATCCCTTGAAGTTATTTCTCTTTTTTCACCGGAAATGGCAATAGAAGCCCTGTTATTCACCACTTCGACATGCGATGCGATTATATTGGCAAAGGCCGACACTATCTTAACTCCGGCTGCAGTTTCCGCTTCTTCTATGGATTTTTTTAAGGATGCCGAGATGCTTTCGATATCGACAATTATCCCTTTTCTGACGCCACTGCAAGGAACAAAACCTTTTCCTACTATTTGAAGTTGGCTTATCTTGCCGACCCTTCCTATAAGCGTGCAAACCTTGGAAGTGCCAATATCAATACCAACTATAAAATTGTCCACATTAAATAAACCTCAAAAATCAGACTCATTTCTCTAATATATTATCGTTTTTTAAAATTTTATTCAATACATATCTGCGGATTGTGGCGAAATTGAGGAACAGCCTGTTGCCGAAAGCAAATATTGCAGCAAGGTATATCTGTATGCCAAGCTGGTCACCTATATATGCGAGTATTGCCGCCAGAAGGGCATTCCCAAAGAAACCTGACAAAAAGATCTTCATATCAAATTTACCTTGGACACTTGCCGCTATACCTCCGAACACCGAGTCCAATGCGGCAAGTATCGCAACTGCCACATAATTCGAATACTGCGATGGTATGTTGTACGGAATGAATACTCCGATTATTATACCGATGATCAAACCCAGTATGGGCACCATTGTTCCGTCCCCCCTTATTTATCAATTTTAAATATGGGATTCTCTCCCGTAGTAAAGTCTATCATACCTTTATCATTTTTGTTTACATGCTTAAAAAAAATCTGCTTCAGATAATCAATATTATAGACATAGCGTCCCGGTTCTCCGAGATTTACCCTGATCCTCGAATCCAGCAACAATTTACAGCCTGAACGATCCTTCATATCAATACTGCTGATGCGGCTCCATAAATCAAGCTTGTCCTTATTATCGCTATTACTTATTACAGCAGCAAGCAAGACGGCATCTGCAAAGCGATCCTGATCGTCTGTGTTCATTTGGCGGCCGGGTTCGCAATTATTAACTGAAATGCCCTGTAAAACAGGTATTTTAATATCGGCCTGATTCTTTACCGTCCTGAGAACATATGATTCCTCATCCACGACCAGAAAGGCTCCCATATAAGGGATCAGAAACAACGGCTTCCTTTCCCCGATACGTATCACAACCCTGTTGGGAGGATGGAAGCAGACATCTGCAGATTTTATCAAAGGGAACGCGGCAATTATCTTCCGGCCTGCATTGACCATTTTCAGGCCGAATCCATCAGTCGGTAACATACTCGATTTTCTGAAACCGTTTGTTCCGATTTCTACTCCTGATGTTTTGACTATTGTTTGCCGATCAAAGCTTTCGTTCCCGATAACATCTATAGACTCTATATTAAAGTATGGTGAGAAAGTCAGAAATACTAAAAGTGCGATTAGGACAGCAACGGATGAGATTATCCTGATGTATATCCGCACAGTCTTTTTTCTCTTTTTATTCCTGATCTTTTTGTAAATCTTTTTCCTCCCTTCTGATGTCAGCACCAAGGATATTGAGCTTTTTTTCAATCTCCTCATAGCCTCTGTCTATATGACTGATTTCATTAACCACCGTATCACCTTCGGCGCATGTTCCGGCAAGAACCAACGCAGCGCCTGAACGCAGGTCTTTGGCATTCACACAGGCGCCGGCAAGCGATTTAACGCCTTTTATCACAGCCACGCGCCCCTCGAGCGTGATATCCGCATTCATCTTCAAAAGCTCTTCCACATGCCGGTACCTGTTTTCAAACACTGTCTCGACGACAATACTCGTACCTCGCCCAATGGTGAGCAATGCGACCATTTGCGGCTGCATATCGGTCGGGAAACCGGGATAAGGCAACGTCCTGATGGTATCGACCGGTTTTGGCCTACCGTTCATAATAATCCTTACAGTATCATGTCCAATGTCTATATCGCAGCCGGTATCCCTCAATATGGAGATCACTGAATGAAGATGACCCGGTATGATGCCATTCAACCTTACATCTCCTTCATTCATCGCCGCGGCGATCATATAAGTCCCGGCGACTATCCTGTCGGGCATTATCCTGTGCTCCGCAGCGGAAAGCCTTTTTACGCCTTTCACCTGAACCACGCCTGTTCCGGCACCCGATACTTTTACCCCCATACTTACAAGATAATTCTGTAGATCGGTTATTTCAGGTTCTTTTGCCGCATTTCTAATATAGGTTTCGCCTTCCGCAAACACAGAAGCAAGTATTGCATTTTCTGTCGCTCCTACGCTCGGATAATCCAAATGGATGTCGCATCCCACCAATTTCTCTATCTCACACGAAATCAAACCTTTATGTATTTCATCAATTCGCGCCCCCAGTTTCTTCAATGCCTTCAAATGTAGATCTATAGGCCGGGGACCAATTTCACAGCCGCCGGGATAACTCAGGATGACTTTGCCGCATCTGGCAAGCAGAGGGCCCATGAATACTATCGAAGACCTCATTTCGGATGCGATGTCTTCAGGTACGACCCAATTAACCAATGCTGATGAATCTACAGTAATTACATCTTCATCAATTACAACTCTGCAGCCCAGCCTGCGCAGTATTCTCACCATGGCGTCCACGTCTTTTAGTTTGGGACAGTTTTTTATCACACTGATCCCAGAATTGAGGACTGAAGCTGCAAGAATCGGTAGTACAGCATTCTTTGAACCTTCTATTTCTATTTCACCCTTAAGCCTGCGACCTCCCTTTATTTCCAATCTGCTCATAGTAACACCTCGCACCAATTCTATTGTATGCGGCACGAATAAAAGTGTTACCCGATGCTAATTTGAGGGCTTTCCGGCAATTAAGCCTTCAATCAGCGCATATATCTTTTCGGGAGCGTCAATCACTCCCAGGTTCTTCGAATTCATAGACATATCGGAAAGTCGCGCACTATCGAAAAAAAGCGACTTGATATTTTTAAAAAGCAAATTCCCGTTCAGGTCTTTCTCAAGTATTACTTGGGCAGCTCCGTGCTTTTCCAGTATTCTCGCATTGTATTCCTGATGGTTGGCAGTGACATATGGAGAAGGGATCATGATCGAAGGCAGCCCCAGCGCTGTCAGCTCACTGCATGTAATTGCCCCCGCCCTTGAAACGACCAGGTCAGCGGCCGGATACACAATATCTGCGTTATATATGTAAGGAATAACATTGACATCAGGATCCGACCAGCCGTCAAGCATTTCTATCACATCATCGTACTGATCCTCGCCCGTCGCAAAAAAGAGTTTGAAATCGCCTCTTCTATAATATTCACGCAGCATTGTTACAACTGAACGATTGATATTCAGAGCGCCTCTGCTGCCGCCGAAAATAACCACAACCTTGCTCTCTTCCGGTATTCCCAGTTTTTTTCTTGCAGTTGGCTTATCTGTATCAAGCAGTCCCATTCTCACAGGATTGCCTGTAAGAACTATTTTTTCGTGATTTTTAAAGAGTTTTTGTGATTCAGGATAGCTGATGGCAATCCTGGTGACGAACCTGCCCAATATCCTGTTTGTTAATCCGGGCAATACATTTTGCTCATGGATGATCGTAGGTATGCCCATTAAAAAAGCGCACATTATAACGGGGCCGCAAACATAACCGCCTGTACCGATTACTGCGTCGGGCCCGTATTTTTTAAGTTCCCTGTATGCTTTTATAAAACCCTTTATATTATCCTTAAGAGTAACAAAAACATCAAGGCTGAGCTTTCTTTTGAATCCGCGCGCATCGATAAGCAGCAGCCGGAATCCCTCTCTTGGGACCAACCTGGATTCAAGCCCTCTGGATGTGCCTGCAAACACGATTTCACAATCAGGTCGCTTTGCCCTGATGAATTTGGCTATGGAAAGACCGGGATTTATGTGTCCTGCCGTACCTCCTCCGGTTATCAGTATTCTCATATCATATCCTCTCATAACTCGATTGTCTGGAGATATTAAGCAATATCCCCGCTTCCGCGAGGAATAAAATCAATGAAGTGCCTCCATAACTGAAGAATGGCAGCGAAACGCCTGTCGGGGGCATTGAGGATGTGACTACCGCTACATTCATCAAAACCTGTACCGATATAAGCGAAGTTATTCCGATTGCCATTAGGCTTCCAAGCAGACTGGAAGAGTTTATACCGACCTTTATACCACGCCATATGAAAATAAGAAAAAGCGTTAATACGGCAAATACCCCTATGAAGCCAAGTTCCTCGGCCAATACCGAAAAGATAAAGTCATTATGCGGGTACGGCAGGTAAAGGAATTTCTGCATGCTCCTACCGAGCCCACGGCCAAAAAGCCCGCCTGAACCTATTGCATATAGCGACTGGACAGCCTGATAACCATCGCCTTGTAAATCATTCCATGGATTGAGAAAAGACAGGACTCTCGCCCTCATATATGGTTCGAATGCAATGATCGCTGCGAGGGCGATAGCCGCAGGTATCCCCGGTATTAAAAAGTGTCTTGCCTTTGCTCCGGCAACAAGCAAAATGATGATACAGACAGTCAACATTATCAAAGTGCAGCTCATGTGGGGCTCAAGTACCAGCAAAACCGTGAAGACAGCCATCAGGAACAGATACGGCAGCAAACCCCTGAAGAAGAAACCTATCCGTTCTTTGCGTTTGGTTAGGCTTGACGCGAAGAATATGATTATGGACAACTTTGCCACCTCAGAAGGCTGAAAGTGGAACGGTCCGAGATAAATCCACCTGTATGCGCCGTTTTCTTCATGCCCTATGCCTGGAATCAACACAACAATCAGCAAAAAAAGGCTGATTGCCAATAAGGCTGGCGCAAATCTGGCAATGATCTTAAAGTCAGTGTTAATCGCAGCTATCATGACCACTATGCCGAGGGCGGCATACAAAAGCTGGCTTTTCAAGATGTAATAGACGTCTTTATAGGTGCTGTAGGCAAACGGCGCACTTGCGCTGAATACCATGATTATTCCCAATGCAGTGAGAATCAGTACTATGATGAATATCCAAAAATCAAATGGTTTTCTCGATTTAGGCATGAATCAACTCACTCTTTCGCTATGTATTCTATAGTTATTTCAAATTAACCGTAAAAAATCCAAATATGCAGAAAATTATAGTAATAACGGTAAAAACCATGACCACCTTTCTTTCCGACCAGCCGGACAATTCAAAATGATGGTGCAGAGGCGCCATTTTGAATACGCGTTTGCCTGTCGTCTTGAAAGATATGACCTGGACAATAACAGAAAGTGTCTCTATAACATATACTATCCCCACTATGAGTATTATCCACGGTATCCCCATTACTACCGATATTGCAGCGACAGCGCCTCCAAGAGCCAGGGAACCGGTGTCCCCCATTATCACTTTCGCGGGATATGAATTAAAAATCAAAAATCCAAGACAGCCTCCTGCCAGCAAAGACGAAAAAACCCTTATATATTCCCAATCGCTCTGCATACCGGCCAATATCGCGAAAAAGACCGTAATGACAAGCGTGACACTCGAAGCAAGTCCATCCAGCCCATCGGTGAGGTTCACGCCATTAGTGGTGGATAAGAACACAAAAACAATGAAGGGAATAAATAGTATGACCGGCAATTGAATGTCCTGGGATGGGTTTACAAAAGGAATGGTCATGGAAGTCCCTGCATTTGTGAAAACGGCAATATAAAATGTGAAGGCTGCTGCGATAACAAGGAGAGCCAGCAGTTTCTGCTTTGGTTTCAGCCCGTCCTTGCTCCTCCTGCTTATTTTTATATAGTCATCGGCAAAACCCACAAACCCAAACCCTGCGGTAACCAGCATCAGTGCGATTATTTCAGGATATCGGGCGCTGAAGATGATTGAAAGCACTACGACAGGAACCATAAAAATGAGACCGCCAATCGTGGGAACTCCTGTCTTTTTAAGATGAGTGGCCGGCCCGTCGTCACGTATCGTTTGTCTCGCTCTTAACTTTTTTAGGGCAGGTATCAGTGCAATTCCTGATAATGCCGAAGCAATGAATGCAAATAAAAAAGCCGATATCTGAACCGAAAATGAAAATTTCAACTGTCAGTGCCCCCCGTTCTTTTATCCGACTCAGCAAGAAAAGCTACTACTTCTTCCATTCTGGCGCCTCTTGACCCTTTAACAAGGATTATATCATCATCCTTTATTAAATTAAGCAGAAACGCCGCAGCCTCTCTCTTGCCATTAAAATGAAACACCTTGTCGGCCGGCATGCCTGATTCGACCGCGCCTTCAGAAATATACCCGGAGTTTCCCCCGGCAGTAATCAGGATATCCATCCCCGCGGCGGCAGCTGACTTTCCAACATCTTTATGTGCATCGTAAGCCCATTCTCCCATTTCAAGCATTTCACCTAAAACCGCAATCTTTCGTGAGCCTCTCATTGCAGAAAGCACATCCATCGCTGCCTTCATAGATTGCGGACTGGCATTGTAAGTATCGTCGATTATCTTAAAGCGCACTTTATCAATAATATTTAACCGCATCTTACCAGGCATATATCTGCTGAGGCCCGAAGCAATTTCTTCTGCTGAAAACCCTTCTTCCATTGCGACCGCAACCGCAGCCAAAGCATTATACACATTATGGAGCCCGGGCTGGTTTATATAAAACTCATCACTGCCCTTGCCGCCGCATTCCACGTCAAAGACCATGCCGCCTTTTTCGGGTCTTATATTGGCCGCTCTGTATTCAAGCCCTTCTCCCGTTCCAAAGAAAGCCATCTTCCGCCCTTTGGGGCATTTCACGTTTAAAAGCATAGGATCGTCGCCATTGAGCAATAACAGAGTCGCATCGCCCATACCGTACGTTATTTCAAGTTTGGCTTCCAGTATATTCCGCATTGAACCGAGCTTTTCAATATGGGATATCCCTATATTGGTAATAACGGCCACATCAGGTTTGGCGATCTCCGAAAGCCTCTGTATCTCACCTGCGCCGCTCATACCCATTTCTACGACCAATGCATCATGTGTATCGTCTATATTTAAAACTGTTAATGGCAGTCCGATCTCGTTATTAAAATTGCCTTCTGATTTCAATACTCTATACCGGCTGGCCAGAATCGATGCAATGAAGTCCTTTGTCGTGGTCTTGCCTACGCTTCCGGTCACCGCGGCGACACGCAAACGGTATCTTCTCCTGTGCCAGGCGGCAAGATCGCCCAATGCTTTTGTCGTATCACCGACCCTGATTACCGCGCCTGATCCGGATATTGCAGAAAACATCCCGTCATCCGCCCGGGAAACCAGAACGCCTGCTGCGCCGCTTCCGGCAGCATTGCCGATATAATCGTGGCCGTCGAATCTATCTCCTTTGAGCGCAATAAAAAGATTACCCGGCTTTATTGTCCGAGTATCTGTCGATACACCGGAAAATCCGATATCAGGATTGCCGGAGATTAATATGCCGCCGGTTGCCGCACATATATCAGAAACGTTCATGCGCCTTTCCCTTTCCGCTCATTCAATATCTCCCGGGCGACTTCCCTGTCGTCAAAATGAATGGTGCTGTCTTTGAACTGCTGATAAGTCTCATGCCCCTTGCCCGCAATCACTATGGTATCGCCCGGCATCGCGTTCATTATAGCGAACCTGATCGCCTCTTTCCTGTCGACGATGGCAACATATTTGCCACCTGATTCTTTCACGCCTTCTTCTATCTGCCTTACAATATCTTCCGGTATCTCGGTCCTTGGATTATCGGAAGTGATAACCGTAAAATCAGATATGGCCCCGGATATCCCTCCCATTATCGGTCGTTTTGCCTTGTCTCTGTCCCCTCCGCAGCCGAAGACACAAACAAGCCTTTTCATAGTGTTTTCTTTCACTGTCGAAAGTATATTCTGAAGACTATCAGGGGTGTGAGCATAATCGACAATCACGGTCAGCTCCGGATCTGACTCCACCACTTCCACACGTCCGCTTACACGGATTTCTTTGATGCCCTCACGTATGAAATTCAACGGCACTCCGCATATACCCGCAGCCCCAGCCGCAGCAAGTGCATTATAGACGCTGAATGTGCCGGGTATACCGGCGGATAGCCTTCCCGCCCACCAGGGCGAGGCAATGTCAAACTCGACTGATCCGGGCCTCTTGATAATATTATCCGCTTTAATGTCAGCCTTGTATTCTATACCGTATTTCAATACTTGTGGGCATTTTATACTTGAAAGCGCCTTGCGTCCAAATTCATTATCGGCATTGACAAGTCCGAAGCGACACTTTTCGAAGAGCTTGAGTTTTGCATTAAAATAATCATCCATCGATTTATGTTCCATTGGCCCTATATGATCTCTGGACAGATTCGTAAAAACCCCTGTATGATATTCACAGCCATCCACTCTATGAAGGGCAAGACCCTGTGAAGACACCTCCATCACAACACTATCCGCGCCTTTTTCCACCATCAGCGCGAGCAGGGACTGCAGATCATATGACTCGGGCGTCGTCCTCTCAGCATATAACACATCGCTGCCGATCATATTCTGATTAGTACCGATAAGGCCTACCTTTTCGCCTGCAGCTTCGAGGATGGACTTGATCATGTACGTCACCGTCGTTTTTCCTTTTGTGCCGGTAATGCCTATCAGCTTTATCTTCCCTGAAGGGTGAGAGAAAAAGGTGTCGGAAATCGCTGCAAGGTTGCTGCGCCCGTCTGCGCTGATGATCAGCGTAATATCCCCGGGCAGTTCGACAGGTCTCGCTGCTACTACGGCCGCCGCGCCGTTACGGATCGCGTCTTCGATGAAATCATGCCCGTCCTGTTTCGTACCCTCTATACATACGAATACCGAACCTTTCCTGACTTTCCTCGAATCATACGCAATATCTTTTATATCGATATCGAGGCAACCTTTTACTTCCGACGGCGTGAGATTTTCAACCAGTTTCTTCAGGATCATTTCAACAGATACCACCTTGTGCAATTTAGTAGTGCTTTTTCTATTCTACATTATCAAGATACTTGAATTCAACTTCGATCACACTGCCTTTACCGACCATCGTGCCGGGCATGATCTCCTGTTTTACCGCCGTACCCATGCCTGTTATCTTAATATTCAATCCGCACTTCGAGAATGCGGCTACCGCCTCATCAACAGTCTTGTTGAGAACATCAGGCACTCTGACTTTGAGCTCCTGAGCGGGTTTATATGTATACAGGATCACTATGGATTTATCATGCACTTTTGCACCCGGTTTGGGCGTCTGTTCAATAATCATATCGCTATTGGCGTTTCCGGAATTTTCGATTATATATTTAAGACCTTTCTCCTTAAGTATTTTGACCGCTTCATCAGTTTTAAGATTTCTGACTTCAGGCACTTCGACAGTGGAAAGCATCATGCGATTATCTTCTTCGGAATATTTCCTTTCAACGCCGAGATAAGCAAGCGTCTCCTCAACAAGTTGACCGGCGACAGGCGCTGCGATCACGCCTCCCATATAAGAATCGCCTTTGGGATTATCGAGCACGACAATGGCGCATATGGAAGGATTATCGGCAGGAGCAACCGCTACGAATGACGCTATGTAGTGGCCTTGTTCGGTAGTCTGCGACGTTCCTGTCTTTCCTGCGACACGATATCCTTTGACGTAAGCATTTCTGCCTGTTCCGTTGGCGACAACCCCCTCCAGTATCTGCATCAATGTAGCTGATGTATTTTGAGAAATCACGTTTCTTATTACCTCGGGTTCAAACCTCTTTACAATATTGCCGTTATTATCGGTCAATTCCTTGACCAATCTGGGTTTCATAAGATTGCCGCCGTTTGCCACGGCTGTATATGCAGTAACAAGCTGGATGGGCGTAATAGTGAATCTCTGTCCGAATGATGCGGCCGCCATATCGACCTCCGACGGCTTCGCATGGAATATTCCATTGACTTCGCCCGGAAGACCTATCCCTGTTAAATCATAAAACCCAAACGCACGGACATAACTATAAAACCTTTCAATTCCAAGGCTCTGTGCGATCCTGACAAAAACCGGATTGCACGAATTGTAAACGCCTTCTTTAAAAGTCTCGGAACCGTGCGGTTTGTAATTCCTCCAGCAATTGAACGTCCATTTGCCTATTTTCACCGGAAAATCGTTCACCGGTGTTTCAGGATTTACGACATTTTCCTCAAGCCCGGCTGCTGATGTTATCGCTTTGAATGTCGACCCTGGTTCATATGTATCGGTAACTGCCTTATTGCGCCAAACCGTCTCCTGGAGCAACTTCACTTCATCATTGGTCGTTCCTTTCCAACTCTTCGGATCCACTCCCGGAGGTGCTGCCCACGGTGAGTTCAGATCAAAATCAGGTTTGGAGACCAATGCAAGTATGTCTCCGTTCCTTGGATCCATAACGATTGCAACGGCGCCGTTCTGGACCTTATAATCGGCTATGGCCCTTTCAAGCGCCTTCTGGGCCAGCCACTGCACTGTTTCATCAATCGTGAGTACGACATTAAGACCATCCTGGGCCTCAATACGCTTTTCAACAGTAAACGGCACCTCCCTCCCGCTGCCATCTGTCTCACTCAGTATCCTTCCGGGAACGCCTTTGAGATATTGCTCCATGCTTACTTCCACGCCATCAAGGCCCTGATTGTCATATCCGGTAAAACCGATGACATGAGCCGCAAGATTTCTTCCCGGGTAATATCTCTTTGTATCCTCATCCAGATATATACCTTTTATGCCATTGTCGGACACCCATTTTCTTATAGTGTCGCTTACATCCCTCTCGATCCTTTTTTTGATTATCTGATAACTTGATTTGGCGGTTATCTTCGAATACACGTCTTCTTTATTAAGATTCAGCATTGCTGCGAGCCCCTCGGCTATCTCCTCCGGTGTTATGCCGGATTTTTCGATATCTTTGGGATTGACTGTTACAGTATCAACCGAAGCGCTGACGGCAAGTTCCTTCCCGTTTGTGTCGAATATAGTGCCTCTTTTGGGGCTGATGATCCTGCCTCGGTTTTGCTGTTCATATGCCATATTTTGCAGCGATTGGCCTTTTACGATTTGAATGTAACCGGTTCTGAGAATCAATGATATGGTAATAATGGAAAAGATGACGAGTACGGTTAAAAGTCTTTTTTTAACTGAAAGTCCCGGACCAGCCACGTTTAGCCTCCATGCCTCCTTACACAAACAAACCTCAAGGAATCACCTATGATATCAGCCCGAAGAACTTCACTATCTTGTCGAACACAACTGCAAAAAAACCATTTCCGCCGGTATTTTTGCTCTTGTATACATCCGATACCGATGTCACGTCCTCTTTCGGAACATTTACATATACGATCTGGGCTCTGTCGGGCTTTTGCATCCCCAGCCGTCCTTCGGCAATCTCCCTGATCTTCTCCAGATCGGTGGCCTTGCCGATTTCCACTTGCGCATGCATATTTGCAACCCTGATGTTTTCATACGTCTTCTCGAGCTTGATAATACGGTAATTAACATCCGTCAGCATCGTATATCTGTATATCAAAATAAATGCCAGTATGAAAAATACCACAGTGTACAAAACCAGTCTTGCTTTGGCCTTTTTTTTGATTTTATTGGCCTTCCGGGCTTTTAGAACGGGATTCGTCTCGTAGACGTCATATTTGAGTTTTTTTGGCGAAGTCCCGTAGATATAGCCGCTATCCGTCTGTTTCAATACTATTCACCTCAACCTGATTTTATACCCTCTGTGGATAACAAATCCGGGAACCGGCTGCAAATAGCAGCTAATCAAGTAAAGTATCAACCGGCCCCGGTGTTATCGATGCAAAACCCTCTTCCTTTGTAATTCCAAACCGCTTTTTCTTTTGTTTGTTAAAATCTTTTGTACTTTGAGTAAATCATTTGTACGTTCATAAGTTCTTTAGTATGGCTTGTTTATAATAATGTTTTCTTATGTATAAATTTATATCAACCATAGGCGATCCTCTCGAACACCCTTAATTTAGCGCTCCTTGACCTTGGATTCATGCTGACCTCCTGTTCGGAAGGAATAACGGGTTTTTTGGTAATGATCTTTCCGTCCGATTGCTTATTACATACACATTGCGGTATCCCCGGAGGACAGACACATCCTTTCGCGCTTTGTGTAAAAACCGTTTTAACGATTCTGTCTTCAAGCGAATGATATGATATTACACAAATCCTTGCTTTATCTTTCAAAAGCGATATAGAACACGTAAGGGCCTTTTTTAGTGAATCAAGTTCGCCGTTCACCATGATTCTCAATGCCTGAAATGTTCTTCTTGCCGGATGCGGGCCGTTTTTCCTGGCTCCGGCAGGTATAGCGTCTTTGATGATGTCACTGAGTTCAACGGTTGATCTGATTCTTCCGTTTTTTCTCCGCTCAGCGATGAATTTTGCTATTCTGGACGCCCATCTTTCTTCTCCATATTCGCTGATGATTCTTGATATATCCCTTTCAGCAAAGTCATTAACGATTATTTCAGCAGTAAGGCAACACGAGGAGTCCATACGCATGTCAAGGGCAGCATCCTTGTTGTAGCTGAAGCCCCTCTCAGCCGAATCAAACTGGTGTGATGAAACGCCAAGGTCGAACAGTATCCCGTCGCAGCCGGATAAATCATTTCCGCCGATACCGGCAATGTCTTTATAGTTCATCTTCAACAATCTGACCTCAGCCTGCGTCCCGATACTATCCAATCTCTTGCGAGCCTCCTCCAAAGCTTCGGCATCAATATCCATCCCTATCAACCTGCCGTTTTTGTCAAGTTTTTGGATGATTGCCGCCGAATGCCCTCCCCCTCCTAATGTTGCATCGATATATGTGCCGAATGGCTTTATCTGAAGGTACCCGATGCACTCATCCAATAAAACCGGGTCATGGTATATCATCTTCAAATACCAAGCAAAGCCATCTTCTTTGCCAATATGGAAGCATTCTGGCTATATTCTGCATTACGCATGTCCCATTTGCCTTTATCCCAAATCTCTACCCTGCCGGAAACACCGACAATACATATATCCTTGTCCAGTGATGCATATTCCTTAAGATTCTGTGCTATCAATACGCGCCCCTGCTTGTCCATTTCACATTCACAAGCTCCGGCGAAGAAGAACCTCATAAAGGATCTTGCTTCGTCATCGGTAAACGATACTGTCTTCATCTTTTCCACTATACTTTCCCATTCAGCGGCAGGAAAGGCAAACAAACAAGAATCCAACCCCTTGGTAATAATGAACTTATTACCAAGTTCCTCTCTGAACTTTGCAGGGACAAAAACCCTGCTCTTGCTATCCAGTGTGTGTTGGTACTCTCCATAAAACAAATCAGCATACCTGCCTTTTTACTCTAACCACTTTAAACCACTCTAAACCACTCTTATGTCATTCTAATGCATAATCAATGAAAAGACAAGATATTTTTTTTATTTTTTAAAAAAATAATAATAAAATAGGAATTTAGTCCTATGTCAAGAATATAATTATTGGTTGGTAACTTAGGGTATTAAGGATTGAATATCGCTCGTTTTCTTCTTATGGAAATGCTTAATAAAATACCTATGGCAAAATAATTAGTCATCATCGCGCTCCCGCCCGAACTGACAAAAGGTAGCGGAAGCCCTGTCACCGGCAATACGCCGATACACATCCCGATATTCTGAATAAAATGGAATCCCAACATGCTTGTGATACCTATTGCGACAAATGAACCATAAAAGTCTCTGGAGTTCTTAGCAATGTAGATCCCTCTGAAAAGAATGCAAAAGATCAACACCAGTAATATGACTGCCCCGACAAAACCCAATTCCTCGCCTATGGCAGTAAAAATAAAATCCGACTGGATGACGGGCACGCCCGTCTCACTGTGTGTCTGTATCCCTTTATAAAGACCGCTCCCAAGGATCTTCCCCGAACCTATTGCCATACGCGCCCGATCTAATTGGTAACCGGCTCCGAGCGGATCATTCCCTGGAAATAGGAATTCGGTAATTCTCGACCTCCGCTCGGTATCGAGGAGAAAAAACCATGCAATCGGTGCGGTTACAGCAACAGCTCCTGTTAAAATAAAAATATAACGGTATTTTATTCCGTAGACATAAATCATTACAGCAAATATGAAGACATAAACTACAGCCATGCCGTAATCAGGCTGTAAAACTATAAGAATGACAGGAATGGCGGCATACAGCAACATTTTGACTGTATCTTTGATCTTGGGCGATTCTTTCATCCTGTCAAGGAAAACCGGAACTATTAATATAAACGTTATTTTGGCAAATTCAGAAGGCTGGAATGAGCCTATTACCGGAAACGGAAGCCAACTGCGGCTCCCCCAGGACGTATCCCCCACCCCTTTCCACAAAACTACTGCCAGCATGATAACACTGAATATGTATATCAGAATCGAAATGATTTTATAGTTTTTATAATCAAAAAATGAAAGCCCGATCGCCGCGACAAAACCTGTTATAAAACTTATGATCTGCGTACGCATAAGCCTCGGACCGTCGATCATATTGTTCGTTACACTCCCAAGTATGACCAGACCATAGATTGTCAGCAGGGCTACCGCTGCAATCAGAAAGTAATCAAAATGCTTCAGATAATTTATTTCTTTTGTTTTTTCAACGTAATACATATTGATTAACCTGATTCTTTTTCATCCTCAGAATGGCGCATTTTCTCTAAAAGGCCGCTATATGCGCCTCCCTTGTCATCATCGGCTTCTATCTGCTCAAGGATTTCTTTTTTTGAGGCTCTCGCTCTCCTGACAAAAAATAATATTAAAAACAGCACGGCAGAAAGCAGGGCTATAACCTGTGATATCCTGAATATCCCAAGCATAAGGCTATCGGTTCGCAAACCCTCTATCCATGCCCTTCCTGCTCCATAAAATATTATATAAAGAAAAAGAACCTCGCCTTCAAGTTTCTTTCTTTTCCTGAACCAGATCAGCAATGCAAATACAGCCAGATTCCACAGAGACTCATATAAAAAAGTCGGATGCACAGGCATCGACGGATCAACTACAATACCCCCGGATGCAAGATTATCGGCGTTAAATTCGAGCTCCTTCCTGATAACATCACCGGACATGCCCCATGGGAGGCTTGTATTGGTACCGAACGCCTCCTGGTTGACAAAATTGCCCCATCTCCCGATGGATTGCGCAAGAATCAAATACGGCACGCAAAAATCAAAAAGCTTCAAGACATTTATCTTCCTTTTCTTTGTAAAGAAATAAACAACGACGGACGCCCCGATAACCGCTCCGTAGATTGCAAGGCCGCCATTGCGGGTATTGAATACCTCAAGAAGGTTGTTCTTGAAATCGCCCCAACTAAAAACGACATAGAACAGCCTGGCTGCAATTATTGCAGCAGGCGCAGCGAATAATACCATATCAAGGATGTTTTCGGGCTCGATCCCAAATTCCCTGCTCTTTCTCAAAGCAAGCAATACGGCAAGCAGAAAACTGAAGGCAAGTATTATTCCATACCAGTAAACAGGCAGACCGAAAATCACAAAAGCAATCCGATCAATAACTATTTTCAGACCGCCAAGACCAGGAAATTCAACATAACTCATATTTTACCCCCCGATAGGCTTGACCACTGAAAGGGACATCATATCGGCATCGAATAATTCCCTGAAGAGGTCAGACGCATATACAAGGGTTATTTTATCATATACATCGAAATTATGAAATAATGAAAAGCCTTTGAAATAACTGGCAATAAAAGCATGTGATATACTGTCAATGGAATTGAATGTGCGCATCATCCTCCCGAACCAAGAGTCTTTCAATCTGTTGAATGTATCCTGATCCAATCCTGCCGCATTTATCTTATGGATTGCTGCCGAAACCTTCTCTCTAAGCTTTTCGGGATCGGTTGTCTGGCCTGAAATCGCGGAAAATGCATAGCCTCTGCCTGTTTCGTAATCAAAATCGACAGGGCTTGTGACTACTCCATTTGAATATAAATCATCGTACAATACGGAACCTCTTCCGATAAGAAGATCAAGAAGAATTTTTGCCGTTACTTCCCTTTTTAACAAATCGAGGCCTGTTTTGCCGTCTTTGAATCCTATATAAAAAATCATATCCGATACTGCCATAAAATGCTCATAATACTTCCGGACGGACATGCCGGAGCTTCTGCCCGGAATCCTCCTTACCGCGGTTCTTTTAAGGTTGACCGGAATTGTCCTGTCGGTAATATCAAATACCTCTTCCGGGGAAATATCACCGATTGCAATAACAATCATATTGGAGGGATGATAAAATGTATTATGGCATTTGTATAGTATATCTTTGTCTATTTTCCCTATGCTTTCAATGCTTCCGCTGATATCACGCGACACAGGATTGCCGGGGTACAAAGACCTCATAAGGTTGAAAAACGCCGCCCATTCCGGCTCGTCCTGCTTCATGCGAATTTCCTGGCCGATGATATCCCTCTCTTTTTTAATACTATCCTCGGTAAAATATGGATTCTGAACGAACTGCAGCAGCATCTGGAAACACTTGCCGAAATTCTCCGTGCATGAAAAAAGATATACAGTGCTGGTAAGGCCCGTATAAGCGTTAGGGCTGGCTCCGAGCGCTGAAAAATCATCCATGACGCTGCCTTCCCTTTGTTCAAATAGCTTATGCTCGAGAAAATGTGCAATGCCGTCCGGAACACTTGTGATTTCGCTCTCCTCCGGGGCTATGAAATTATTGTCCACAGAACCGAAATCGGTTGCAAAAGCCGCATATTTACGAGAAAAACCTTTTTTAGGGATTACAAATGCCTTCAAACCGTTATCATATTCATGAAAATGCAGAGTTTCGCCCTGTCTGATATAATCTGCCGTATCGTATTTCATCACATAGCCGCCTCTCCTGCAAGAGTATATATCGTATCAAGCCTGATATTCGATGCAGCCTTCCTGACATCGCAAATTTTCACCGACCTGACCTTCTCCAATGTGGAATCCAGCGTTTCATCCGCACCGCTTAGCAGCTGCCCCAGGTAGAAATCCGCAAGCTGCATTTGGTTGTCATATAAGGAGCCCATACTTGTTTCAAGGCTGCTGACTGCCTTGTTCAGTTCATCATCAGAGACTTTCCCTTCCGATAGTTCATGAAGCTGCTCCAGAATAAGTTCTTTTACCGCTTCACGCGCTTCGTGGCTTATCCCGCTGGCAACGACCATCAGACCTTTGAATTTCTCCATTCTCGCAAAAATGTAATATGCCAATCCGGATTCTTCCCTTACGTGCCTGAACAGCTTGGAATGCACCCCGCCTCCGAAAATGCTGCTGCATACGACCAACGGATGATAAAGACTGTCGGCAGGCGTTATATCAGTCCTGAAACCGAGGCACAGCCTGACCTGCTGAAGATCCATATTCTCTGTAACAATTTTCGGATCGGCTGTCTCTTTTTTTAAGGGGACATTTGCAGATCGGCTATTCTCCCCCGTCATTAACCTGCCCGTCTTTTTATGCATGTCCGACACCACTTCGACAATATGATCGGCCTCATATTCAGTAATCCTACCGGTCAGAAAAATAATCATCCTGTTTTGCGCGACAAACTGCCGATAATGTTTGAACAAACCGCATTTATCAATGACCTTGAAATCGTCGGCGCTTCCATATTCGTAAACGCCAAACGGTTCGCCGGTGCACATGGATTCGAAACATCTCTCCAGCGAATATTGCAGCTTATCATTTATCCTTGAGTTGATCAGCCTCCCCAGATTGTTCTTTTCCGTCTCGATGTACTCATCAAGGAAACACTCGTCTTTGGTGACCGGATCGCAGATCATATCCGACAATAGGTTTGCCGCTTCCCCGAATATGCTTCTTTTTGCAGGCAGGAAAGCATCGGCCAGAGTATCGATGTAGAAATACACCACATGGTTTTCGCCTTTTTTTGCGACGCCGCAATCAAAAGAACTGCCAAACAGTCCTTCAAGCTTTTTTGATATGGACATGGAATCAGGATGGCTGTTGCAGCCCCTTCTGAGTACCGCCGGTATCATCGCATTCTTTGCGGCCTTTTCACTTGAAAGGGCATCGATGAAAAAGACCATGACCGAGCAGGTCTTAAACCTGTCCATCCTCAGGGCGTATATTTCAGTACGACCGAATGATGCCAGCTTAAAAGGGATATTTTCTTCAAACTTCATTATGCACCTCATTCATCTCATAACTTATCCATATCCAGTTTATAATGTATAATATATCAGTAATTATTCCCGCATTTAATGAGGTAAAACTATGAATTATCTGGATGTGGCTGAAAAGATATTTTTTTTAATACCTGTGCTGGTTTCCTTCTACATACTCATTACTGTGATTTCCTGCAGGAACAGAATCACTGAAGGATATCTGTTTATCATAACCTTCATATTGAACCTTCTGCCGTTCTTCATCCCCGCACCCGGAGTTTCCAATGCCTTGACCGTAATTTCGGAATTCATATTGCTTGCGTCTTTCGTTATAATCATCCTCATGCGCAACCGGCCGATTTATCCGGGTTATGTGTTCTTTTCGCTGCTCACGGCAGCTGTAATAACTATTTTGCTAAACGTATACATAGAATCTTTACCGCAATTGTTCGCCCCCGGGGCCCCCTTGTCGTTTATGCCTGCTGTCTGCGCAATCATCAATATGTTCCTGCTAAAAAAAACCAAAGGCAGCAAAAGTGTCTTATTTTGGGCAATGGCGCTCTTTGCCGGAATGTATGCTATACATACATATATTGGAATTATGTTCATCAAATATCTTTTTATGCTGGCGAAAGCAGGTGCATATGCACTGTTTGCAGTTTATTTCATGAGCAGAAGCATCTGGTTGCTTGAATCAAAGATTTACAGGCCGGAAAACTGATCAGCATATCCTTGGCAGCAATCCGGCGGATGGCATATCAAGTATCCTTACACCGCCTACAAAGGTTTTAAGCATCACCCTGCCCTGCGGTTTTTGCGTTATTTCACCGATAATAGCCGCATCCGAGCCATATTCGGTTTTTTTAAGCATATCCAATATCTGCTGAGCTGCTTGGCTTGATGAGATTATTACCATCCTGCCTTCACATGCCATATGAAGAGGCTCAAGCCCCAGGATCTCACAGACAGCCTTCACTTCTTTCCTGACCGGGATAAGATCCTCGTACACAAGTATGCCTGTCCGGCTCTGCTGCGCCATCTCATTCAGTACGGCTGCCAGACCCCCTCTTGTCGGATCCCTCATGGCATGGATATCATGCCCGCACACCTTGATCAATGCGTTGACCATTGCGTTCAATGGCGCGCAATCACTATTTATTTCGGACTTCAGCCCGAAATCCTGTCTGGACAGCATAACCGCGCAGCCATGGTCGCCTACCGGGCCGCTTACTATGATTTTGTCCCCGGGAATAGCCCCTGAACAGGAAATTTTGATACCGTCAGGCACGATGCCGATGCCGGAGGTATTGACGAATATCCTGTCAGCAGCCCCCTTCTGAACCACTTTTGTATCACCGGCCACTATTTCAACGCCGCAAGACGATGCGGTATCTGCCGCAGATTGCACTATCTTATCAAGATCATCGATAAGATACCCTTCTTCAATAATAACGGCAAAAGTCAGGTAACACGGTTGTGCGCCAATTGCCGCCAAATCGTTGACAGTGCCGCAGACCGACAACTTACCGATATCTCCGCCTTTAAAGAAAGGCGGGTTGACAACAAAGCTATCGGTTGTAAAAGCAATACGCCGCGAATCTTCTTTCAAACCAATGACTGCCGAATCTTCAAGACTGTTTAATATCCTGTTTGAAAACCTCCTGATAAAAACATCATTTATCAGATCCCCAGCCTGCATTCCGCCGCCGCCATGTTCAATATTCACCCTTCCGCCCGGTATGATCATGATATCCTCCGTCACTGCTTCCGAATTTATTTGCATGTGTATTTGAAATGTGCGGCGCAACTGCCCTCACCGGAGACCATACAAGGTCCTACGGGTGATTCGGGTGTGCATCCGCGTCCAAACAGGGCGCATTCCTGGGGCATTCTTTTTCCGGTTATAACTTCGCCGCACAGACACCCCTCCGAATCAGAAACGATTTGTTCACTCAGACCGAAGACCTTCCATGCATCCATATCCGAGTATTCTTTCCTCAATGCCAGCCCTGAACCGGCTACGGATCCGATACCCCTCCAGTACGCATCACACGGCTCAAATACCGAATCTATGATCTCCAGCGCCCGCAGGTTGCCTTCCCGTTTCACAATTCGCCCATATGCATTAACAGCTATGTCTTTTGCTTGTGCAATATTTTTAACAAGTACACTTATCGAATGAAGGATGTCCACAGGCTCAAATCCCGATACAACGCCGGGCACATGGTATTCAGCCGCAATATGTTCATAGAAACGCGTTCCTATTATCGCGCTCACATGTCCGGGGTAAAGCAAACCGTCAACACAACAACCATCGGAAGATACGATCTTTTCAAGCACGATAGGGATGGTCTTATTGGCTGAAAGCAGATATATGTTGCTGAGCCCTTTTTCCCGCGCTTTTATGGCAAGCAGGGCGGATGAAGGGGTGGTCGTCTCAAAACCCACAGACAAAAAAACAATATTCCTGTCCCGGTTGTTTTGCGCCATTTCTATACAATCAAGAGGAGAATAGACGATCCTGATATCGCATCCGTCAGCTTTAAGCTTTTGGAGCGACGTCCGGCTCCCCGGCACCCTGAACATGTCCCCGAATGTCGCTATGACGGTATTGCTGAGAAGGGCAAGCCTGCATGCGGCATCGAGATACCCCGACGATGTCACGCATACAGGACAGCCCGGACCTGAAACAAGTTTTATGCTTTCGGGAAGCAGGCTCTTTATGCCATACTTCGCAATGGACATGGTATGGGTGCCGCATACCTCCATAATCTTAAGAGGTCTGCCCGAATATCCGCAAAGCATATCTGAATATCTTGACGCAATACCCTTGTCACGCAAAGCTTCTTGAATTTGCTCGATCATCTTAAGCCCTCTATTTCACGGAACAAACTCAGCATTTCCAATGCCGCTTCCTTGTCAATTTTCTCTATCGCGCACCCGGCATGGACAATGACGTAATCCCCTATCTCAGGATCGGAGAGAAGATCAAGGGCTATTTCCCGTGTAACACCCATTATCTCGGCAATCCCGGTTTTACCATTTATTCCGGTGATCAGGGCCGGTACGGCAAGACACATGAATCTGATCCTCCTTTTTACTAATATACTGAACGTTCACACCGGGACAAAGCTATCATAGATTGTCCCAGTGATAATCCACCATCATTTGCAGGTACCCTCTGATGAATAAAAATTTCAAAACCGTTTGCTTCCAATTTTCCAATGCATTTATTTAGCAGCAGGACATTCTGGAACACCCCGCCGCTTAACGCAACTCTGGATAGCCCGGTATCGCGCCTTGCTTCCAGACATCCTGAGAGTACGATCACAGCCATGGTTTCGTGAAATCTGGATGAGATAATACTCTTGCGCCTGCCTGACAGGATATCCTCCGTGATGCTTTTTATTATACAGGTTGTATCTATGACGAACAAACCGTTGTCTTTCAAGATATCAAACGGGTAGCTTTCAAAATCGCCATCTGCCGCGGCATACTCAAGTTCGGCGGCAGCTTGTCCTTCATACCCCGAGACAAGCCTGATCCCAAGCATTGCCGAGACCGCATCAAAAAGCCTGCCGGCGCTGGATGTCAAAGGGCAATTCATATCTGACCTCAGCATATTTCTGACATATCCGATTTTGGCCATATCAATCCCATTTAGTATGCCGGAGCAAAGCACATCATTTTCCATGACAGATTGCATATGGCTTACCGCCATCCTCCAAGGTTCCCTGATTGCCGCAGTTCCTCCTGGCATTTTTACAAAGGACAGGCGTCCGGCATGCTTCATTACCCCATATCCGCCTGTGAAAAATTCCCCGCCCCAGATGTTCCCGTCACTTCCCAGGCCTGTACCGTCGAACGCTACTCCTATCAGATCGCAATTAATATCGTTATCAGCCATGCATGAAGCGATGTGCGCTTCATGGTGCCAAACCGGGAAAATTATACTTCCTTCCCGTGAAGAACGCGACAGTGCATATCGGGTCGAAAGGTAATCCGGATGCATATCATGGGCAATGATGTCAGGCTTCACATGAAGCATGCCAAGAAAGTAATCTATCCCGGTCTCATAGGATGACAGGGTTTCGGCGTTCTCCAAATCGCCTATGTGGTGGCTAAGGTAAAACTCATTTTCTTTATTAATGCAAAAGGTATTCTTCAAATGCGCCCCGCAGGAAAGTATGACGGGTGTTTTTTTATTATGGTACCCAACGGAACTGACGGTGACAGGCACCGGGGCATACCCTCTTGAACGCCTTATGATATATTCCTTATCCCTTATTATTCGCGTAACAGAATCGTCAGTCCTGATGTGGATCTCCCTGTCATGGGTGAGGAAATAGTCGGTAATACTTTTTAATCCGTTAATTGCTTCGTTATCGTCATAATAGATCGGTTCGTCTGATATATTGCCGCTTGTTACTACCAGCGTACCAAGCGAAGGTTGAAGCAGGAATATCAGCTCGTGTACCGGGGTATACGGCAGCATCAGCCCCAGATACGGATTTGCGAATGCAATAGCCTCCGGAAGACTGCATTTCTGCCTTTTCTTAAGCAGTACTATCGGCTTTTTGACCGATTCAAGCAGGGCCTTTTCTGTTTGATTAATATAGCAGTGAGATATCGCCGTCCGGATATCCCTGACCATAATGGCGAAAGGTTTATAATCCCTGGATTTTCTTGAGCGCAGCCTCTCGACTGCTTCACGATCCCTTGCGTTCACAACGAGGTGATAACCGCCCAATCCTTTGACGGCAACTATAAAGCCGTCACGGATGTATATTGAAGCCGCAAGAAGAGGATCTTCACATTCAATCGCTTCGCCACGCCGGTCGGTGATGCGGATGGATGGACCACATTGCGGACATGATATCGGCTGGGCATGATAACGCCTATCGGAAGGATCGGCGTATTCTTTGCCGCATTCGTCACACATGGTGAACCCGGCCATCGTCGTGTTTTGCCTGTCATAAGGTATTTTTCTGGTGATGGTAAAACGCGGTCCGCAATTGGTACAGTTAATGAAAGGATAAAAATAACGCCTGTTATTGGGATCTTTCAGCTCTCTCAGACAATCCGGGCATATTGAGGCATCCGGTGAAACATAGATTTCCCCGGGATCGTCGGCATCTATACCCTGAATTATCTCGAAGCCATGAAATCCGAATACGGGAAGTTCTTCGACATCGATATCCTTTATTAGCGAAAGCGCAGGAGCCGATTTTGTGATAAGCTCGATAAAACGCAAAAGATCCTCATCCCTGCCCTCTCCCTCTACAAGGACAAATCCACCAATATTACTGACCCAGCCGTCTATATCGCATGAGGCTGCAAGCGCATGTAAAAAAGGTCGGAACCCCACTCCCTGGACAATGCCTTTGATTTTTATCCTGTATCTCTTTTTTACATTGGCAGCGTCAGTCATATTTGCTGAAATAACTTCTGGCCTCTTCAACATCTTTTTTTATCTGCATACAAAGTTTTTGTGCCGAATCAAACTTGATATCGCCCCTTAATCTGCGGACGAAATACACCTCGATCTGCCTGCCGTAGATATTTTCGCTAAAATCCAGTATGTGTGTTTCAATTGAAGTCGTCATAGAGTTGTATGTGGGGTTGGCTCCGATATTGGTGACACTTTCGCGCAGTTTGCCCTCCACCAGCGTCTTCGTTATGTATGCGCCCTCCATAGGTATGAGAATACTGCTTTCCGGCCTGATATTCGCAGTAGGAAAGCCCAGCTTCATACCGTTCTTCAGTCCTTCGACGACCGTGCCCTGTATCGAATAGTATCTTCCCAGCATACAGCTAACCTTTTGAGTTTCACCTTTTTTGATATGATCCCTTATAAGCGTACTGCTTACCGTATCGTCCCCGATTTTAACAGGAGGTATTATGACTACCTCAAAACCAAGCTTTTTGCCGTATTCCGCAAGCATATCCACATCGCCCCTGCCCTTGTATCCGAATTTATAATCAAAACCGGCTACGGCAAGTTTAAGCCCGAACCTCCTGAAAAGCACTTCCTCCATGAACTGTTCAGGCTCAATATGTGAAAACTGCTCATCGAACTTGTCAATAAACAGATAATCGAGCTGCGTATCTCCAAGCAGTTCCATCTTTTTTTCTATTGTTGACAACAGCGGAGCAGACAGTTGCTTTCTTATGATATTTTCCGGATGCCTGGCAAATGTATATACCATTGAGGATAAACCATGCAACCCACATTCTGCGATCAAAGTACTTATCAATACCCTGTGCCCGGCGTGCAGACCGTCGAAATTACCGAGTCCTATGCCTAACGGTCTTTGTTCATTTATACATCCCCGATTGTGAACTACTTTCATTGCCACCTCATTGAAAGATTTTATGCATCTTCAACCCCAAGCTGCCGTTTTTGTCGCATGATTCCGCCGTTCCAAAAAAATCATCATTCATATCATATATTTTATAAAACTTCTTATCAAGCTGCCCGTACTCCCGGATACTGCCGCAATCCACCTTCATTCCATTCCTCAGCGTATTCAGCCTTGCATTATCCAGCCTTACCGCCGGAAAATCGAGGACGGAATCCACCGGCTTGATAATATCTTTTATCCTTCCTCCCTTAAAGCTACTATCAATTTCATCGAAGGTCAGTGATTCATTTATGTCGAATCGGCCTGAAGCAGTCCTCACAAGAAAGGAAAGATGTGCGCCGCATCCCAGCCGCTCTCCGAATTCATGACACAGACTCCTTATGTAAGTTCCCTTTGAGCATTTCACATCGATCAGCAGCCTGCCTCTCCGGAAATCAACCAACGTGATTTCATAGATAAAAACCCTTCTCGGCGGCCTGTCGACCTCCACTCCTTTTCTTGCAAGCTCATACAGCCTCTTTCCCTCCACCTTCACAGCCGAATACATCGGAGGGGTTTGCATAAGCTCGCCTTTTAATGAAAAAAGCACATCAGCCATATCTTCAACGCTGTATCGTGCATCATTTTGCGCAATTATCCTGCCAGTGGAATCATACGTGTCCGTAACGATTCCAGGCGTAATCTCCGCTCTGTATTTCTTATCCGAACCGGTAAGGTACTCGACAGCCTTCGTCGCTCTACCTGTACATACAGGCAAAACTCCGGCCGCGAAAGGATCAAGCGTCCCCGTATGGCCTGCAGGTGGTGAACCGGTACCCAGTATGCGTCTGATTGCGGATACTACATCAAAAGAAGTCATACCGGGGGGTTTAAGCACGTTAAGCACACCACTCAGGCTCATAGCTCAAATTCTCCCTGATATCAGATGTTCTCCGGCTATGGCAATCAATCGCCTCTTCACATCGGTCATCATTCCTTCGGCAGTATATCCGGCAGCCCTTTTATGACCGCCCCCCGAGAAAACGCTGGCAATACCCGAAACATCCACATAAGACTTCGACCGCAAATTAATTTTTATCCGTACGCCTTCCATTTGTTTCAACAGAGCTGAAATCTCGACCCCAATGATATTCCTCCCTATATTAACCAGACCTTCACAATCTTCATCATTTGCCCCTGTCGCTTTGATCATATCTTCGTTCACGGTCATGATCGCAAGCTTTCCGTCATGATGAAATTCAAGCGTTTCTATCACCTTGCCCGTCAACAGGACTTTTGTGAGGGAAACGGCATCAAATACCCTGTAAGAAATATCCGCAGCATCGATCCCATATCCCATCAATTCTGCCGCCGCCAGATGTGTTTCCGGAGTCGTATTTTCAAATCTGAAACCTCCCGTATCGGTTACAATCGCCGTATAAAGGCACTCAGCAATGGCCTTGTCAATATCTGCCCCGAACCGCTTAATAATCTGAAAAATAATTTCACCTGTAGCCGAATATTCCGGCGATACTGCGTTAATATCAGCAAATGACGTATTTGTGCCGTGATGATCTATATTTACCTTCATTTTCTGGTTGCAGAATAATTCCATACGCTTCCCAAGTCTGCCCAATTCTGCGACATCAATTGCAATTGCAATATCAAATGCTTTTTCACATTCGCCGGGATTGTCACATATGAGCTCCATACCCGAAAGGAATGAACAGGTATCGGGAACAGGTTCTTCAATGCAGATACAGACATATTTCGATGTATTTATTTTCTTAATTGCCATTCCGAGCGCCAGCGCAGATCCTATGGTATCCCCGTCCATAAAGATATGCGGCAGGATCAGGACGCTTTGGGCTTTTTTAATTTTTTCACAAATCAGATCTTTATGTTTTATCATGCATGGTCTTATTTATCAATTTTGATATATATACTCCATGTTCGATGGATTTGTCGATCTCAAACTGCAACTCAGGGATATATCGAAGTTTAACAGCCTGACCCACGGCCCGCCTGATGAATCCGGCGGCGCTCCTCAACGCTTCGATAGCGTCCAGACGTTCTTTATCGCCCCCGAATACGCTTATGGACACCTTCGCATACCTCAAGTCACGTGTGACATTAACTGAAATAATACTGATCACTTCAGGAAGCCGGGGGTCTTTCATTTCTTCCCGTATTATCCTGCTGATTTCCTTTTTTATTTCTCCCGATATCCGGTCTGTCCTGTTCACCAATATATTTTCCACCTCCGGAAACCAGTCATTGCTGGGCTACTTCCTCCATTACATATGATTCTACAATATCCCCTTCTTTAATATCATTATACTTTTCAATTGATAATCCGCATTCAAATCCCTGAAGGACTTCTTTGGCGTCATCCTTGAAGCGTTTCAGTGACGCAAGCTTTCCTTCGAAGACGACTATCCCGTTTCTGACTAACCTGATATCAGAATTTCTGGTAATCTTTCCATCCACTACCTGACAGCCCCCAATGACGCCTATGCCTGATATCTTATATATATGCCGCACTTCGGTATGCCCTGTCACCACTTCCTTGAAAGACGGTTCCAGCATGCCTTTCATCGCATCCTGTATATCATGGATAGCATCATATATTATCCTGTAAAAACGCAGATCCACCTTGGCATTCTCCGCCAACTCCGCGACATTCAAGGCAGGCCTTACATTAAACCCGATGATGATCGCATTTGAAACCTCCGCCAGTCTGACATCGGATTCGGTGACGGCCCCAACCCCGCCATGGATTATTTTAACACGTACTTCATCGTTGCTGAGCTTCTCAAGAGACTGGGCGATTGCTTCAACCGATCCCTGGACATCGGCTTTTATGATAATATTCAGGTCTTTAACCTTGCCTTCTTTTATCTGGTCGAATAGCGCATCAAGTGATACCCTTGGGGCAGTCTTCAGGTGCTCTTCCCTCTGCTTTGTTTTTCTCTTTTCAGCTAATTGCTTCGCTACTCTCTCGTCGGTGATAGCATAGAATATCTCTCCGGCTTCAGGAACCTCAGGCAATCCGATGATCTCAACCGGTACGGAAGGGCCGGCGCTCCTGACAGATGCACCCTTGTCGCTGACCATTGCCCTTATCCTTCCGACTGTAGTGCCGGTGACAATAGAATCGCCGATATTCAAAGTACCTCTCTGCACAAGTACGGTGGCGATAGGACCGCGGTTCTTATCGAGTTTTGCTTCTATTACAGTCCCTTTGGCCTGTCTGTGAGGATTAGCCTTAAGCTCCATAACGTCTGCCGTAAGCAGAACCATTTCGAGCAGCCGGTCGATATTGATCCTGTTTTTTGCTGAAACAGGTTCGAATATCACGTCGCCGCCCCATTCTTCCGGCACAAGCCCGTATTCGGTAAGTTGTCTTTTTACTTTCTCGGCATCGGCCTCAGGTTTGTCAATCTTATTCAATGCGACGATAATAGATACGTTTGCGGCCTTGGCATGATTTATTGCCTCTACGGTCTGAGGCATCACTCCATCCTCGGCAGCTACGACGAGTATGGCGATATCAGTGACCTGGGCGCCTCTTGCCCTCATGGCAGTGAATGCTTCATGTCCGGGAGTATCGAGAAAGGTGATATTCCTGTTGTTGATATTCACCATGTATGCGCCGATATGCTGCGTAATCCCTCCTGCTTCATCATCTATTACATTTGTCTTTCTGATTGCGTCAAGTAATGATGTCTTGCCATGATCGACATGACCCATAACTACGACTATCGGAGGTCTGCTGACCAATTTTTCAGGATCGTCTTCTGAATCGTCAAAGAGGATGTCCTCCTCTGTTACAACTACCTGCTTCTGGGTCTTTACACCAAACTCTTCAGCGATTAAAGTCGCCGTGTCAAAATCGACTTCCTGATTGAGGTTGGCTATAATCCCCAAGCCCATAAGCTTCTTTATTACCTCTGTCGAAGTCTTCTTCAAAGCCTCTGAAAGATCTTTGACGGTAAGCGTCTCAGGTATCGTAATGTTGGTCAATACCGCTCTTGCAGGGATATGTTTCTGCTCGAATCTGGCCTTGAAATCCTTTTTCCCCTTAGTTGACTTTTTGCTTTTTCTTACATCATTATCAAATAATTCATCCAGCACAAAGTCATCGGATAAAACTTCAGTTAATTGCTTTTTTTCTGCAATCAGATTCTGAGGCTTTATCTTTTTAGCTTTGGGCTGCACTTGACTTTTAACTATTTCCTTACGCTGTTCTTTCCTTGCAAATTCGATAGTCTGATCCTTATCACTGAAGCTCTTTCGGGTTTCATTGCGTTCAGCAGACACACCGGTCTTTGCAGTCAGCGGGAAATCATGTCTGGGACGATCCTGGGGTTTTGATGCCCGTACAGGGCCGGCAGCTTTGTTTTCAGGTCTGTTGTTGACCCGATCCCGATACTCCGGTCTGTCCGTCCTTTGCACCTTCCGTTCAGTTCCGAATCTGGCTTGGTCATTCGGCCTTACAGGTCTTGAATCCGGTCTGGTATCAGGCCTTGTACCTGGCCTTGAATACGGCCTTGTATCCGGCCTTGTACCTGGCCTCGAATCTGGCCTTGTGCCTGGCCTTGAATCTTGCCTTACAACCGGCCTTGTATCCGGTTTGGCTTGATGTCCTGCATCAGGCTTGAACTGTGGTTTCATATCAAGCATCGTCTCAGGTTTTATAAAAGGAACCTTTTCAGCTTCGTTTACCGCAGGTTTTACATGATCCTGCAGTTCCTGAAGCTTGATATCCGCCGGTTCTTCTTTTGGAGGCAATTGTTCGGCTTGTGGCTCAATTTTGGGAGGCAGAGGCTTATCAGCTACGGATACCTTCTGCGGCTGCTGCATCCTGATTGATTCCTGGCCTTTGAATGGTCTGTGTTCTTTTTTGTATTCAAGGCTGGTATCTCTCGTAAAACCTGCCCTTAGTCCAGTATTGGCATCGGCGATTCTTACCATATCCTGCCTGCGTTGCCCTCCTCCATATTGACTGCCGCTTTTATTTGAGGGTGCAGGGCTATAATAATCATCTCTTGTATCGATTACAACCTTTGTCTTTCTAATTATCCTCGGGGCATTCTTCATATCCCTGCGGATATCCTTTACCGGTTCGCCAGCCTGCTCAGGCTTCGGCTGCTGCATGGGCTTCGGTTGCACAGCAGTCGCGGCAGCAGGTTTCTCGGCCTCCGGCTTGTCAACTTCCTCATGTTTTATTACTCCGATATGACTAAACAAAGCCTCGAGTTCATGATCTTCCAGAAAACTCATATGATTCTTCACATTGATATTTATCTCAGCCAGCTTTTCCATCAGCCTTTTGCTGTTGGTGTTCAGTTCCTTGGCCAGTTCATATATCCTTGTTTTCTGCATCAGCTACACCCCCATTTCAGAATGGAGACCTTCCAATTGATCCCGCAATTCTTTATAAACATCTTCAGCAACCTGGCATTCAAACGCTCTGTCAATTTTTCTTCCCTTCCTGACTTTATCAAAACATTGTATGTTCCTGCAAATATATGCGCCTCTCCCAGGCCTCTTGCCTGTATGATCCAGGAGAACTGCCCCATCTTTATCCTTTACTATCCGCATAAGTTCTTTTTTTGGTTTCATTTCCCTGCACCCCAGGCACATTCTGGCAGGAACCTTTTTTTGTTTCACTATGACCTCCGAAAACACCTTTATTCATCTTGTGCTTCGTCGTCTGTTTCAGACTGCGCCTCATTATAATTGAGCAATTGCTCCTCTATAATACTCCTGAACTGCGACTCGCTTTTAATATCAATTTTCCATCCGGTAAGCTTCGCGGCAAGCCTCGCATTCTGCCCTTCCTTACCGATAGCCAGCGACAATTGGTAATCCGGCACTATCACCCTGGCAGTCTTTGATTCTTCGTCAGTATCGACGCGAATGACCTTCGCGGGGCTGAGACTGCTTGATATGAACTCTTCGGCGCTTCCGCTCCATTTAATGATATCGATTTTCTCACCCTTCAATTCATCGACTATCGCCTGTACCCGCGTTCCCTTCTGACCGACACAAGCTCCTATAGGATCCACATTTCCGTCTCTTGACGATACTGCTATCTTCGTTCTTGATCCCGGCTCCCTTGAAATGCTTTTTATATCCACTATGCCTTCGTGGATTTCCGGTACTTCGAGCTCAAAGAGCCTCCTTACCAGACCGGGGTGTGTGCGCGATACAATAATCTGAGGGCCTTTGGGTGTTTTTCTCACCTCAATGATATATGTCTTTAGTCTTTCGTTGAAATGGTAAACCTCCCCCGGCGCCTGTTCGACAGGAGGAAGCACTGCCTCGGTCCTTCCAAGGTCAATAATGATATTCCTGCGCTCCATTCTCTGGACTATACCGGTTACAATGTCATCTTCTTTATTGTAATATTCATCGAAGATGATCCCCCGCTCGGCTTCCCTTATCCTTTGAACAACAACCTGTTTTGCCGTCTGAGCGGCAATACGCCCGAATTTTCTTGGGGTTACCTCAATCTCCGCAATATCTTCCTCTTCATAATTTTCATTTATTTTCTTTGCGTCATCAACCGATATATCAACAAGCAGATTCTCTGGGGCAGATGTAACCCTCTTGAGCGCAAACACCCTGACGTCGCCGTTTTGCCTGTCAATAGCGATCTTCACGTTCTGAACAGGACCAAAGTTTCTTTTATAAGCCGAAAGTAAAGCAGCTTCGATCGTCTGCATCAATATTTCTTTATTTACCCCTTTTTCCCGCTCGAGTTGGTCAAGCGCATGTATCAGCTCAACGCTCATTTTTATAACCTCCTCCAAAACACAACCTGATTACCCTCTTCGTTACAGCAACATCGCACTCCTTGAAGGTCAATCTTCCATGTTCTCCATTATCTATAACAATACAATCATTAATCAAACCAACAAGAGTCCCTTCATATGTCTTTTTGCCGTTCAATGCTTTGTAAAGCCTTACTTCAACCGGCTCTCCGCAATATCTTCTAAAATCGGCGTCCTTTTTCAGCGGGCGCTCTCCTGGCGAAGAAACCTCGAGGTAGTACCTCTTATCGATAACTTCAAGGTCTTCCATCCTCCTGTCAAGTTCCTCACTTACTCTCTGGCAATCATCTATAGTGATGCCTCCGGTTTTATCGATATACACCCTTAAAAACCAGTCGCGGCCTTCCTTTACATACTCCACATCAACCAGGTCGATCCCGTTCATCACAGTTATAGGCAATACAATATCAGTTACTGTTTGTTCAATATCCTGCCTGTTCATCAATAATACTCCCGACAGTCCGTAAAATCGTTTATAATATGGAAAGAGTGGGTTCTGCCCACTCTTTTCCGTAAAGGTTCTTATTTGCTTAAGCCCAAAAGCTATTATAGCATCAAAACATATTATTATCAATATCCTGAGCTAAACTTTTGACCTCTTCAACAAGCCTTCTTACAATGCATTCGGGCTCGACCCTGCCGACTATCGCGCCTTTTTTGAATAATAACGCGAATCCATCTCCTCCCGCAATACCCGTATCAGCTTCTGAAGCTTCACCCGGTCCGTTAACGGCGCAGCCCATTATTGCAACTTTAATTCTTGAAGTGATCCTGATATTTTTCAGCGCATCTTCAACTTGAGATGCTATACCTGCAATATCTATCCGGCACCTTCCGCAGCCCGGACAGCTTATCAATTCCACACCTGACCTGTCGATATCCAGCGCCCGCAGGATCTCGCACCCTGCTGACACCTCGCCGACCGGATCCCCGGTCAATGAAACGCGTATGGTATCGCCGATACCGTCGGCAAGAAGCGTACCTATTCCTATGCAGGATTTTATAGTGCCTCTGTATTTTGTTCCCGCCTCAGTAACACCGAGATGCAGCGGAAGATCAGTCCTGACCGCAAGCAGCCTGTATGCAGCTATCGTTGTACGCACGCTTGGTGATTTTACCGAAAGCACAATATCTTCAAACCCGAATCCTCGGAAGACATCGGCTTTTCCCAATACGCTCTCAACCATTGCTTCTGCAGTAGGTCCGCCATATTTTAGATGTAATTGTTTTTCGAGTGATCCCGAATTGACCCCGATCCTTATGGGTATGCCCATACTTCCCGCTTCAGCGGCAATATCTCTAAGCTTGTCCGAATCGGCGATATTACCTGGGTTGATCCTTATTTTATCCGCCCCGGCCCGTATGGATTTTAAAGCCAGTCTGTAATCGAAATGGATGTCAGCCACAACCGGTATACGTACGGATTTTTTAATAGCAGATAAAGCATCAGCCGCTTCGGCATCAGGGACCGCTATCCTGACCAGATCACACCCGGCGTCTTCAAGCCGTCGGATCTGATCGACCGTCGCCGCGATATCCCTTGTATCTGTCTTTGTCATCGATTGGACGGTAACAGGCGCATTTCCGCCGATCCTGACCCCACCGACCCTGACTTCTGCAGCAACTCTGCGCTTCATCATATTTTCAGCCGCCGACCACCCTTACAATATCATTGTATAATGTAAAAACAGCAAGCGCTATCAACAGTACGAATCCGACCATGGTGATAAAAGCCTCACGCTCCGGAGTAATGGGTTTCTTCCTCACGGCTTCTACGAGGGCAATGACTATCTTGCTTCCGTCCAACGCAGGGAAGGGTATGAGGTTAGTCGCGCCCAAAGCCGTACTTATAAATGCGGTGATACTCATCAGGTTGAGTATTACCATTCCAAATGTGGGACTCTGCTGAACAACGCTGCTCATGGTGCTGACAATGCCAACAGGACCCATCATCTGACTGACCGAGACCTTGCCCGTGATTAGCCATACCAGCGTATACGCCACGCTTCTGACAGTCGACCAGGTAAATCCGACGGAATATCGGAAGATATCGAAAAGATTGCCTCGCTCATGCGCAAAATCAAAACCGGCATAGTACTGCTCAGAAGTCTTCTCCAATTTAGGGGTGACAGTAAAGCCAAAAGTCTCACCATTTCTTGAAACGACTACATTAACTGGTTTATCGCCATTCGTAGCCATAAAATCATCGATATTCTTTTTGCTAGATATTTCGGTCTCATTAAGCCTGATAATCCTGTCATCGCCCAGAAGCCCCGCAGTCTCCGCCGGAGTGCCATGAAACACTTCCCCGATGACATTCGATTGGCTCCCCTCGGGTTCTTTTACAGCAAAACCGAACAGATATCTTGTCTGCTCGGGGATATGTCTCGGGTCGATCGACAAACTCATGATCTCGCCATCCCTGTACACTTCAATACCTGCGTGCCTCCCTTTACCGACATACATGAACTGAATGAGGTCCATGGGCTGGTATATCTTCTTGCCGTCATATTTTGTTACGACATCGCCTGATTTTAATCCCGCTTCGAATGCGGGCGATTCGGAGGCAACAATGTTTATCCTTGTCGTATTGTACCCTGATATGGAAAAGACCACCAAAAGAACTAACAACGCAAATAAAAGATTTGCCATAGGTCCTGCGAGCGCGACAACGGCTCTGACCCAGGGAGGCTTCCTGTTGTACGACATTTCGCTCACAGCCGCTTCATCCTCGCCCTCCATCTTGACATATGCAAGGATCGGGAAAAGCCGGAGCGAATAAACAGTGCCGCCCCGCTCAAAACCGAATAATTTCGGGCCGACAAACATTGAAAACTCGTTCACTTTGATATGCGAGAGCTTTGCGGCAATAAAATGACCGAGTTCATGTACTATGATTATCACATTAAAAGCCAAAAACGCAAGGATAATATTCATCTTAACCTCCGAGGGGCATTAATCCGTTCAATTACCATGACAGCCTCTTGGCGCGAACGTTCATCGGCTGCAACTATTTCATTTATTCCAGTTATTCCGGTTATTCCGGGATTATTATCTGCAGAATGCAAATCCATTACTCTTTTAATAACCTCAGGTATATCGTGGAAGTTCAATCGGCCTTCAAGAAAGAACCTGACTGCTATCTCATTCGCCGCATTCATGACGGCAGGCATTATACCGCCAGCCTCAAGCGCATCATAGGCAATCCTGATACACGGAAAAGCCTTGTGGTCAGGTTGGTGAAAAGTCAGACCGCCGCATCCCGTCAGGTCAAGTGTGCAGGAAACAGGCCCCCTGCAGCGTTCCGGCCATGTCAGGGCATATTGTATCGGAAGCCGCATATCCGGAACTGCCATTTGGGCAATGACCGAACCATCCACATATTCAACCATCGAATGTATGATGGATTGGGGGTGGATCAGTACTCTGATATCTTTGCACGGGATGTCGAACAACCACCTGCTTTCTATTACCTCCAGACCTTTGTTCATTAGTGTGGCTGAGTCGACTGTGATTTTTCTGCCCATTTTCCAAACAGGGTGTTTTAAAACCTGCTCCTTTGTGATATTGCGGAGCGATTCACTGCCAAAACCCCTGAATGGCCCTCCGGAAGCAGTCAATATTATTCCTGCCACATCTCTTTTTCTATTGCCGCACAGGCATTGGAAAATGGCGGATTGTTCGCTGTCGACCGGAATAAGCTTGCTTTTGCCGCGTTTTATCTCTGCGGCAAGCAATGGTCCGGCAGCTACTATAGCTTCCTTATTTGCCATTGCTATCCTTTTGCCCGATGCCGCAGCCCTCAGTAACGGTTCGAGCGCCGCCAGTCCGACCACCGCCATCACTACGGTGTCCGCGCTCTTTGATGAAGCAATCTGCCCCAATCCATCCGCCCCACAGAGGATTTCTGTTTTGGGCATTTCGGGCAGCTTTCCGAGTTCCTGTGCCAGCGAGCCGTTCCCGACACAAACTGCTTCGGGCCTGAACTCTCTGATCTGAGCGGCGAGTGTGCCGATATTTTCGTTGGCTGTCAATCCAGCCACCCTGATGCCAAGTTCCTTTGCCACTCCAAGAGTCTGGATCCCTATTGAACCTGTCGATCCGAGCACTGCAATACTTTTTACCATAATGTCAATACACCTAAATATAAATATATAATCGGAGCAGTAAAAATAATACTGTCGAAACGATCCATTATCCCGCCATGCCCGGGCAGGATGCCGCCATAATCCTTCACGCCGGCATATCTTTTCACCGCTGATGCGGCAAGGTCGCCCAACTGGGAAATGATTCCCGTCATTATCCCAATAACCAAAAAGTGTATCTGCGGTGAAATGACCAAATAGCCATACACTGTTACTAATACCGCCGATGCCGCAAAACCGGCGATTGAACCTTCCACTGTCTTCTTGGGGCTAACTTCCGGGATCAGTTTGCGCTTCCCGAACTTCCTGCCGGTAAAATACGCAAATGTATCGGCAGACCATGCTCCGATGAAAACCAGCCAGATGGAATAGATGCCTCCGGGCATATTGCGGATGAGAACCAAAAAAGACAACGTGAACGGTATGAACAAAATGCTGCCCAGCGTCAATGCCGCATCTATGAATTTGAACCTGCTCCTGTTGAAAGTCACAAGCAATAAAAGAACAAATATCTGTATGAATAAGATAAACAGCAGGCAAAGGAAAACTCCTGCGTTCACGCCGAATAACGGATCAAAGCCAAAAAAACCCGCAAGCGCGACAGGTATGCAATTCACCAGACTCACCGGTAATGAAGGCGAATAACCGGCTTTTTTTAATGATACGTTGAATTCGATAAGCGCAGCTGCCGATAACAGCGCAACTGCTATTGAAAATACTGCTCCGCCTGCATAAGTCACAGCAAACAGCGCTGCAAGCCCGATTACCGCAGTTAAAATCCTCGTCCCGAGCAATCAAACACCTCCAAAACGCCTTTTCCTGGCGGCAAATTCGGTAAGTGAATCAATAAGGTCTTCCTTCCTAAAGTCAGGCCACAGGGTGTCGGTGAATACCAGTTCAGTATATGCCATTTGCCACAGCAGGAAATTGCTGATACGTTTTTCGGCTCCTGTCCTTATCAAAAGGTCAGGTTCGGGTATGCCGGCAGTATACAGGTATTTGCCGAACAGCTCTTCATTGAGCGCATCCGGCGCGACAGCGCCCGATTTAACATCGTATGCTGCACGCTTTACGGCACTAATTATCTCATCCCGCGCACCGTAATTAATTGCAAAAATGAGAGTCAAACCATTATTGGCGCTGGTATATTGTTCCGCATGCACTATCTGTTGCTGCAAATATTCAGATAAACCGGATCTGTTGCCGATGATCCTGATCCTCACATCACTGCCTTTAATTTCCTTTTCGATATTTGCCAGAAATTTGCTTAACATCTCCATAAGAAAATCGATTTCATTTGCAGGCCTTTTCCAATTCTCGGTCGAAAACGTATAAATCGTAAGATACCTGATACCTATTGAGGAACAGTTCTTTACAAGTTCCCTGATCCTGTCCCCGCCTTTGCTATGGCCCATACTTCTGGGTAATTTGCGTCCCGATGCCCATCGCCCGTTACCGTCGGGTATTATTGCGACATGCACAGGTAATGCAGTCGATTTGTCTTTGATCAGCCGCCTCATCAATCCTCCGGAACAGCACGGATACAAGCATCAGGCTGCGGTACGGCAACAATAAGTTTGAGCCTGCCATCCTGAAGCCTGTCGACCCTCAGCACCCTGCAATCATCATGTATATCAGCTTTTAAAGCCCGTGGCGGAGAAGTCATTTCAACTTCATAAGCAAAATAACCGAGAGCTTTTAATTCTTCTCCGGCGTCTTTCAGCTTAAAACCGATTATCCTGTCAATAATAATCAAACCTCCAGGATTTCCTTGTCTTTTGTCTCAATTATCCTGTCAATATCTGATATATATTTGTCAGTGAGACTCTGTACGTCTTTTTCCATATCTTTCAGATCATCTTCGGTAATTTCGGATTTCTTTTTTAAATTTTTAAATTCTTCGATAGCATCGCGACGTATGGTTCTGATAGCAACTTTGGCTTCTTCGCCATGTTTTTTCACGATCCTGGTCAGCTCAAGCCTGCGTTCTTCGGTCAACGAGGGGAATACCAGCCTGATGACCTTCCCGTCATTTATCGGATTGATACCGATATCCGATTTTTGTATTGCCTTTTCAATTTCCTTGAGCATTTTAGCATCCCAGGGCTGTATAACTATTGTCCTGGCCTCGGGCACCATAACGTTGGAAATCTGGTTGACAGGAGTCGGGACACTGTAGTAATCAACAATAATTTTGTCAAGAAGCGCGGGATTCGCCCGTCCCGCTCTGAGGCCTGAGAGATCCTCTTTCAGCGTCGCAAGCGTTTTCTTCATTTTTTCTTCGATCGCCTTGTACTCTTCTTTTTGCATACTTATCCCTCCTACAACAGAAATAATAAAATATATTCAGCTTATCGAAGTACCAAGATCTTCGCCGTAAATCGCCCTGACCATGTTATCGGGATCATCGAGCGCAAATACGATAATAGGAATGTTATTATCCATGCATAGTGATATGGCTGTAGAATCCATAATGCCCAGTCTCTTGTTGAGCACATCGATATATGAAAGCCTATCGAATTTTTTGGCTGAAGGGTTGATTTTCGGGTCGCTGTCGTAGGCTCCGTCAACTTTTTTAGCCATCAGGATGACCTCCGCGTCAATCTCGGCAGCCCTTAACGCGGCAGCTGTATCGGTAGAAAAGAACGGGTTTCCGGTACCGCACGCAAAAATTACTATCCTCTGTTTTTCAAGGTGTCGCATAGCCCTTCGTTTAATATATAATTCGGCGATCTGCCTCATCTCAATCGCAGTCTGCACCCGTGTCGGGACATTCCTTGATTCCAGCGCGTCCTGAAGCGCAAGCGAATTAATGACAGTCGCAAGCATCCCCATATGGTCCGAAGTGGATCTGTCCATACCCTTGCCGCTTCTGCCCCGCCAGAAATTGCCCCCGCCGACAACCACAGCAATTTCCACGCCTAATCTGTACACCTGGCAGATACTATCGGAAATCGTACTCAACGTGTCTGCATCGATGCCGAATTTTTTTTCGCCTGCAAGCGCCTCGCCGCTGATCTTCAATACTATCCTTTTGAACTTGGGCTTTCTACCCTCCGAAGGCATATATTACCCCTCCCTGATATAAAACAGGGGAACACTTTTTATGTTCCCCTGTTTTATCAATTGCCCAACTGTTTTGCAACTTCCTCGGCGAAGTTGTCTTCGCGCTTTTTGAGGCCTTCGCCTCTTTCATACCTTACAAATCTTCTTATGTTGATATTTTCGCCGATAGTGGAGATATTCTCCGTCAACAACTGATTTATCGTCTTATCAGGATCCTTTATCCATGGCTGTTCAAGCAGGCAATTATCTTTGAAAAACTTTTCCAGCCTGCCTTCGACTATCTTTTCAGCGATCTTCTCCGGTTTGCCTTCGTTAATGGCCTGTACCCGCAGAATTTCCTTCTCCTTGTCCAGCACCGCGGCCGGAACATCTTCCCGCCTGATATATTCAGGTTTTGCTGCGGCTATCTGCATTGCTATATCTTTTACAAAAGCTCTGAACCCGCTGTTTTTGGCAGCAAAATCGGTTTCGATATTGACCTCGACCAGAACGCCGATCCTTCCGTCCCCATGAAGATAAGAATCAATGATGCCTTCAGCAGCTATCCTGCCGGCCTTTTTGGCTGCCGAAGCCAATCCTTTTTCTCTCAGATATTCTACGGCTTTTTCCATATCGCCGTCTTTTTCGGTAAGCGCTTTTTTGCAATCCATCATTCCTGCGCCTGTTCTCTCGCGAAGCTGTTTAATCAACTCACTGGATATATTCATCAAGCACCCTCCACCACTTTTTCCTCAGATTCTTCGTCCGGTACGATCTGCTTTTGTTCAGTTATATCAAAAGACTCTACCATATCCATATCCTCAATATCTTCAGATTCCGTCCCGCTTTGACCCTCCGCCGCATCTCCCGCGGTTTCCGCTGCTGCCGCTGCTACCGCGGCTGCCGCATCCGTCATCTGCTCGCCCTGCCTTGCCTCAATGACAGCATCTGCAATCTTTGACGCAATCAGCTTGACTGCCCTTATCGCATCATCATTTCCGGGTATCACATAATCCACTTCATCCGGATCGCAATTGGTATCTACTATTGCGACGACAGGGATGTGCAATTTCCTTGCTTCCAGAACAGCAATATGTTCTTTGCGGGGATCCACGACAAAAATCGCCCCTGGAGGCTTGGGCATATTCTTTATTCCTCCGAGATATTTCTCCAGTCTTTCTTTTTCAGCTTTGAGCTTGATAACCTCTTTTTTGGGAAGGACATCGAAAACATTGTTCTGCTCCATATCATTAAGCTGATTCAACCTGTCTATGCGCTTGCGGATGGTCTTAAAATTGGTCAGCATCCCTCCGAGCCATCTGGTGTTCACAAAAAATTGCTCACACCTTTCAGCCTCTTCTTTTATCGAATCCTGCGCCTGTTTTTTTGTGCCGATGAAGAGTATGTCCTGACCGTTCATCACGGTTTCCCTCACAAACAGATACGCTTCCTCGATTTTCTTGACTGTTTTTTGCAAGTCGACAATATATATCCCGTTTCTTTCAGTAAAGATATATTCTGCCATTTTTGGGTTCCATCTTCTTGTCTGATGACCGAAATGAACCCCTGCTTCAAGTAATTGTTTCATGGAAATTACCGACATGATCCGCCTCCTTTAGTTTTAATTCCGCCACGGTCTTCATCCATGCAGACCACCCGCTTCCTTAAGGATGCATGGGAACCTGTCTGCAGTCTTCCCGTGTGAGTAATTTACCGCATAGTAGTATAGCATACGTATCGTGATTTGACAATCTTAAAATTCCCGCATCAGCTTTTTGATTGCCTTTTTTTCAATTCTGGAGACATAAGACCTGGAAATACCGAGAAGCTTGCCGATTTCCCGCTGAGTAAGGTTCACGCCGTCGCATAATCCATATCTCATTTCCAATACAGTCTTTTCACGCTTTCTTAAAACATTTCTCATATTATTGTAAAGCTGTTTGACCTGCATCCTTAAATCGACTTCATCGATTACTGAATCCCCATCGTTATACATTATATCAAGCAATACGATGTCGTTGCCTTCCAGATCGGTTCCTATCGGCTCATGAAGCGACACCTCGCTTTTTATCTTTTTCGCTGCTCTCAGGTGCATCAGAATCTCGTTATCTATGCAACGTGCCGCATAGGTCGCAAGGCGCGTACCCTTCTGATTATCAAACGTCGATATTGCTTTTATCAGCCCGATAGTGCCGATAGAAATCAGATCATCGCTTTCTTCCGTACTTGAAGAATACTTTTTCACTATATGCGCGACAAGCCTCAAATTCCTTTCGATAAGCACATTGCGCGCATCATCATCGCCGTGTCTGAACATCTCAAGGTATTTCACCTCTTGTTCACTGTTGAGCGGCTGGGGAAAAGAACTCGGGTTGGCAATGTACCCCGAGAAATTGCTCTGAGCGAATTTGAAAAATGAAAACAAGAAAAGAAGGCCTCCGAAAAATGGTCACCTTAAAAGTATATGTACTGTTGATTATCTGCGTGCATGTACTTTCATAAACCTTTTTTCATTATTTCGGAAGCGATATCATTAAAAACAGGGGCCGCTGCGGTTCTTCCATTTCTTCCGTTTTCAATAAAAACCGCAATGGAATACTTTGGATCCTTTGCAGGGAAATATCCCGCAAACCACGCGTGCACGACCATTTTCCCATCCTTATACTGACCTGTTTCCGCGCTGCCTGTTTTTCCGCACGCGCCGCCATACTGTGCGATATCATAACCGGCTCCGGTCCCGTCGGTCATAACTCCTCTCATAAGCCCGCCGATAAAGCGTGCCGTAGATGACGGAATAATCCTCTTCCACGAATTGACCCTTATATTCCTTATTTTCTTACCATTCTGATCCACAATAGAATCTATGATATTGACCCTGTTATTTATACCTCCGTTGGCGATAGTCGCCGCGATATTCGCGACCTGTACCGGAGTTGCCATTATCGTTCCCTGACCTATTGACATATTTGCGATATCACCATTTGAATAATAAGCGTCCGCAGGCGGAAGCAGCCCGGGAGATTCCTCCAGGTTCTGTGACCTTATACCCGTTTCCATGCCAAGGCCGAAATCAGCCGCCATTTTCACAAGCGTACGAAAGCCGGTTTGCATCGAAGCATTTATGAAATACGGGTTACAGGATACTGCGAATGCCTTTTCAAGATCGATATGCCCATGGCCGCCGGTCTGATGCGACGAGCATTTAAAGATATTGGATCCGACCTTTATGGATCCACTGCACACATAGTCGTCCAGGTTCATTTTTTCTGAATCAGAACCGCCTGATATTGCCGCTTCCGCCATTGCGGCGACATCTATTATCTTAAATACCGATCCAAGGTTGTATGATGCTACCGCCCGGTTAAAAAGCTCCATTCCCGCGCTTCCGAAATATTGGGAAACCTTGTTCTGGTCGAAATCCGGCTTGCTCGCAATAGCCGCGATGCTGCCGTCAAGAACGTTCTCAACCACAACGGCGCCGGCCACATTATGCCTCGCCATCACTTCTTCAACGATTTCCTGTATTTGAACATCAATAGTGGTCTTCACGTTATAAGGCTGTGGCTGGCCGGCATGATCATGAGGCATGCCTTCATGAAGGGTCAGGATACTGTAGCCCAATCCCGTAAGCGGCGTTTTCCTCGCGTCGGCATATGACACGGCCGCCAGCGCCATACCTGAAGTAAGCTCTTCATTATAGCTTTTTTCAATGCCGCTGGCTCCGGAATCATCACTATCATTTAAATAGCCGGTAAGATGCCTGGCAAGCGAGCTACCGTCATATCTGCCGGTTATGTGAATGATGGATACTCCTTTATCCATGACATTATCCGGATTGATACGCTTGAATCCTTCAGCGTCCTCCAGACCTACCCCGAATACCGGCGGACTTTTCGAGCTGCTGACCGATGCCGCGACATCAACATAATCAAGTTTAAGCATATTGCAGATCTCGATTAACAGATCCGATTGGACGGCGTTTGCACCGGTCTTTACAAGCCATGGCTGTATTACTGCGAACGCCTTTTGTCCTGCTGAAGTCAATGAAATGCCATTTTTATCAAGAATAGATCCTCTTGGACGCTCAATGACGGTATAAAGTATCCTTTGGGCCGTCGCGGCCTTCGAAAGGCCTTCGCCCGAAAATAACTGCAAACCCGAGAACCTTATTAGCGCTAATATAAAAAATAGCAGGATCGCATATCTGATTATATTGATTCTCTTCTTCACATATAAATCTTTTGCCTTTTCTTAGGTGTTTATACGGGATTATGCAGAAGGGCGGCGTAAAATCGAATATTCAGGCACAGGCCTGTCAATTCCGAGTTTAATTTTCATCCGAGGGTGAGGAGCGCTCTCGATCAACGCGCCGCCCTCATCGGTCATTTTGCTGATTTTCTGGTGAAAAAACGGCCCTTTAGGAGGTACGACCTCAACATCATCTCCGGTAATTAATTTGTTACGCTGTTCAACCGTGGCAATACCTGTTCCATTGTCATAATCAAGAACAATACCGATGAAATCATAATCCCTGATATACGACGATGATTCATACGACTGACATTCCGGGCCGGTTCCGCCAAAATAAAATCCTGTGGCATACTCCCTGTGGCTTGCTTTTGAAACTTCATCAAACCATTTTTCTTCGAACCGCCAGGCGTCAGGAGAAGAATAATATGAATCGATGGCTTCCCTGTATGCTTTCGTAACGGTTGCTACGTAGTATGAACTCTTCATCCTTCCTTCGATCTTCAGACCCGTTATTCCCGTTTCCGCCAACTCGCTGATATGACGGATCATGCACAGATCTTTGGAGTTCAATATAAAAGAGCCGCTCTCATCTTCCAGAACAGGAAAATACTCGCCCGGGCGCGTTTCTTCAACCAAATGGTACTTCCATCTGCAGGGATGTGAGCAAAGCCCCGAGTTCGAATCCCTTCCTGCAAGATAACTGCTCAGAAGGCACCTGCCGGAATAAGAGATGCACATCGAACCATGAATAAAGGCCTCCAACTCAAGATCTTGAGGGGTGTTCCTCCTGATTTCCGATATTTCTGCAAGTGAGAGTTCCCGGGCAAGGATAATTCTTTTTACGCCTGCCTCATACCAGAATTGTGCGCTCATCCAGTTTGTCGTATTTGCCTGTGTGCTCAAATGTATTGCCATATCAGGCATGAGCCGCCTGACAAGGATAAGAGCCGCTGGATCTGATAATATGACCGCATCTATCCCGGTGTCGGCGATAGTCCTGATGTATTGCTCCACAGCGTCAACATCCCTGTTATGCAGGATCGAATTCAAAGCAAGATATACCTTGCAGCCCTTTAAATGGGCAAACCTTATGCCGTCTTCCATATCCGGCAGGTTGAAATTGCCGGCGTATGCCCTGAGACTGAACTCCTCTCCGCCAAGATATACGGCATCGGCGCCATACATGACCGCCATTTTTAATTTTTCAAGATTTCCTGCCGGGGACAATAATTCGGCTTTTGTCATGTCATCCTTTTCCCTTTATCACATCTTCAGGCTCAGCGCTATTCCGTCTCCCATCGGAATGACCACAGTCTCCAACGAAGGATCATCATTTAATCTATCAAGATATTCTCTCAATCTGCATACTATGGTCCGGCTTTTTCTCGGCACGGATCCGCCGCTTCCTTGCGTCATCCCCCTGAAAAGCACATTATCAGAGATAAGCATACCGCCCTGCCTCAAAAGACGGAGGCATTCAGGAAGAAATTCCGGATACTGCCCCTTCGAGGCATCGAGAAATATCATATCGTATTCTTTTTCCAGACACATCAAAACTTCCAGGGCGTCCCCTTCAATAATATTTATCTTTTCGGCAACGCCTGCCGCTTTTATGTTATGCATAGCGGCAACAACGGATGCACTATCCTTTTCAATCGTATCGATCCGCCCGCCGGCGGTTATGATCTGTGCCATGGTTATTGCAGAATAGCCTATCGCAGTCCCGATTTCCAGGACTCTTGACGGTTTGATAAGATATGTCGTGATTTTTAGCAATTTTATAAGATCAGGTGACGCAATCGGTATATGATGCCGATATGCGTACTCTTCCATTGTATCGAAAACATTCATTCGCTCTGCGCGGCTCTGTTCTTTTCAGCCTTTTTTATGGCTGCCAGATGCTCATTGTATGTCTTTGAAAAATAATGGCCTCCCGTACCGTCATCTTTTGCAACAAAGTAATAGTACCCATGTTCTTCAGGGTAAAGAGCCGCGTCTATCGATGCCCTTCCAGGCGAGCATATCGGCCCCGGAGGCAGACCGGGGTACATATAAGTATTGTAAGGATCATCTATCTTCTCGTCGTCAAGAGTAATAAACTCTTTAATGACACCCGTCCTATTGAACAGGATGTACTGAAGCGTTGCGCACGACTGAAGCCTGTTAAGAGGCGCCTTGCTCTTCAGCCGGTTATGGAACACGCCCGAAACCACAGGCCTTTCCTCATCCACCCGAGCTTCCTTTTCGATCAGAGATGCAAGTATGAGAACCTGATCCATGTTCTTGAATTTCAATTGCTTCGCGCGTTCATAGTATTCAGGTACGATGACAGAATTAAACTGATCGAGCATCTTCTGAATTATCTTCTTCTCACCGCCCTTGATATCAAAGGTGTATGTGTCCGGGAAGAGATACCCCTCCAGCCTGTGGGGCCTTTGAGGGATATCCTTCATGAACTTGTAATCAAAACTCTCATTTTCCGCTATCTGATCGAATTTTTCCTTGTTTATCAATTTGCTATTAGAGAGGATCTCAATTATTTCCTTGTAATTTTTACCTTCAGGGATCATCACATTTATGGTGGGATTATCAAGCGGTTTGCTGGCCAGTATTTTCATAAGCCTTTCATATCCGCTCAGGCTGTTGTAATCAATGCCTTTTTCCAAAAGATGGATTCCGGACAAATACGTGCCGTCATAACCGATGAACATCGATAAAGCCCTGAAAAGATTTGGGTATTTAATTATGCCGTTTTTAACCATGATATCGATGATTTGCTGCGTTGAAGAACCCATAGGGATCTCAAGCTGAATGGCGTTTCCCGGGTCGACTTCTATGTCGGCTTTATTAATATCTGTCACTGAACTGTTCAATGCGTACACATACGAAAGGTAACCGCTTACCAGTGTCATGCCGAGTATGAACATAACGGCGATCAGCCAGAATATCCTCGGGCGACTGTTTTTTCTTTTCTTTTTTCCACCCGGTCTCTTCATATCGATACTTTCATAAGCGTTCATCCTGCGCATCTCGCTTATCACGGCACACTCCTGTGTTATAATCCATTTGTTTACGTAACCCCATTATAACCCATATCAGTATGTGTGCGCAATCTCAGCCGCTATTGAATCGTAATCCTTCAATACTTCGAGGAATCTCTGCACAATGAAAAAGTCAAACTGGGTGCCCGCACCATTTATGAGCTGCTTTTTGGCCTGTGAGATATCAAGTTTCGATCTGTAAAGCCGGTCGGACATCATTGCGTCGAATGCATCTGCCACCGCGATTATCCGAGCCATAAAGGGTATATCCTCGCCTTTCAGCTTTTCAGGATAGCCTTCCCCGTCGATCCTTTCATGATGGCTTTTCACCAGCGGCACAATATCTTTGAACATCGAAACCGCAGAAAGTATGTGGGCTCCTTTGAGCGGATGCTTTTTTATCTCATCGAACTCATCTTTATTGAGCTTGTCGGATTTCAACAGGATATCATCTGTTGTCCCTATCTTGCCCACATCATGGAATATTCCGCTTATCCTCAGCTTTTCGATTTCATCTTCATTGAGCCCCAATGCCCTCCCGATCCTTGTCGCATAATATGCCACCCTATCTGAATGTCCGCGCGTATATACATCCTTGGCATCAACAGCAAGCCTGAGTGCCTCGATGGTATCCATATACCGGATCCTCAATTGGTCATACGTCCTGTTGAGTTCCTCATTCTTTATGTTCACCATTGAGTGCAGAAACGCATTGTTGATGGAAGAGGCCGCCTGACTGGCATAAATCTCAAGAAGCTTTATCCCTTCATCAATATTCGTACCTTCGACATAAATGATACCGATAGCCTGCAGATACTCATTGACAAATGGCAGAATTATACCTTCGGAGAGTTTGACAAACTGCTTTGACAAGCGGGCCTGACCTATGCTCTCCATCATTTCGGGACTCAGCATCTCCATAAAATCATCGATTTCCCTCTTGTATTTCCCTATGCCCCTGAATATGCTTCTCCGCTCGATCGTGCTCAACCCTGTTATATCGTCGACAAGGATGAATGCATCGTCGCTGTCGACAAGCGGCATTATCTCGGTCAATATGTCCTCAAGAATGTTGCCTATAGGCTGAAGCTGATAGATCCTGGGGACAGCCTGCAGTATCTTGTTCAATCCGTCCCTGAATTTCTTGATGGTGCGCATCTGTGATATCGACTTGATGCCGGATTCGACAAGGAGCAGCAGCTGGTCGAACCTGTCGCCTTTTTCGCAGTACCCTTGTATGTCCAGCTCCCTTATTGTTTCAAGCGGCGGAGCCAGATCCTTATGTCCTGTCAGAAGCAGGATATATAAATCCGTATTGAACTTCCTTATTTCCTCTACGACCTTATCGCCATGTATCGGGCTCATGAGAAAGTCCAATATGAGCAGGTCGAAATGTCCGTCTCTGATTGTTTGGATGGCCTCCAACGGGTCCGACAGCCCTGTAAAATTATACCCGCTTTTTCTCAATACCACTGAAAGCGTATCGATGATCCCCTGTTCATCATCAATTACAATAATATTGTACTCTGTCTTAGCTTCATTAGCTTTTCTTCTCAAAAATCAGCACCCCCCTGATCAGCTTAATTGCTTCAAATCTGCTACTTCTGCTTCTTCCGAATCATCTGCATCTTTTACTTCGTCAGTAACCGCTGTATTGTCTGCGTCTTCCAGTTCCTCATCCTTTTCTGATTGCTCAGCCCCCCCTGAAATTACAGTCTCTTCAATCTCATTCGCAATAGCCGGCAAAGAGATGTAGAATGTCGTTCCTGCTCCCAGCGTGGATTCAAACCACATGTCTCCGCCAAACCGGCCCTTTATTGTAGAATATGACATGTACAATCCCAGACCTGTGCCGTTCTTGCCTTTTGTCGTTACCATCTCATGAAATATCCTATGCTGGACCGCAGGATCGATCCCTTTTGCATAATCACTTATGGAAAATAATATATTACCTTCTTCATTTTTAACAATGCCAAAATCTATTTTGCCGCTCTTTTCACGGTATGCCTGTATCGCATTTATGATGATATTATCGAATATCTGCACGAGGCTGTTCAACTCTCCTTTTATAACAGTCGCCATGTCTATGTTGAAGTTTGTTTCAAGGATACAGTGATATTTCTTCAACTCATGTTTCATAAGGATATTTATCCGTTTGATCAGTTCGTCGACGGTGAAATCCTCGGATGTGGA
>CAYWGM010000004.1:0-18202 GCA_964457875.1 uncultured Eubacteriales bacterium
GGCATCAGGCAGGCTGCCCAGATCGGCTTTGCCCCTTTCGTATATAGCGACGCCCAGAGGATGCTCCGACGCCTTTTCGGATATCGCCGCATACCGCAAAATCTCGGCCTGTTCAAGTTGTCCGTGTTGTCCGGGGCCGCCGCCTACAGAAATTATATCGGTTACCGCAGGCTGCCCTTTTGTGATCGTCCCGGTCTTGTCTAAGACGACGGCATTGAGCTTGTACGCTGTTTCGAGGTATTCCCCTCCCTTGATGAGGATACCGTTTTCTGCGCCTTTGCCGGTGCCGACCATGATGGCTGTAGGCGTGGCAAGCCCAAGGGCGCACGGGCAAGCGATGACGAGCACCGAAACCGCGCTTATGAGGGCCTTGGTGATACCCGCTCCGGTTAATAACCATACAATGACAGTTATAACGGCGATTCCTATGACGACAGGCACGAATATCCCCGAGACACGATCGGCTATCTTCTGTATGGGCGCTTTGGAGCCTTGCGCTTCCTCGACCATCCTTATTATCTGTGACAGCACCATATCCTTTCCGATTTTTTCGGCCTCGAAACGGAAGGCCCCGAACCTGTTTATAGTCGCGCCTGTCACATGGTCGCCCGGCCCCTTTTCGACCGGCAGGCTTTCGCCGGTCAGCATCGATTCGTCTATCGACGAGCTGCCCTCAATGATCCTGCCGTCGACAGGGACCTTCTCGCCTGGTCTTACGACAACGACGTCGCCCACCACGACTTCATCTGCCGGAATATCCGTTTCGGTGCCCTCCCTTATGACCCTCGCCGTTTTTGCCTGCAGCCCCATCAGCTTTTTAATAGCTTCGGAAGTCTTACCCTTGGCGACAGCTTCAAGATATTTGCCCAAAAGGATAAGCGTGATTATTACCGCGGCGGCCTCAAAATACAGGTTCTTCATCATGCCTTCTTCCGCAGCCACAAACAACACGGTATACAGGCTGTAAAAATAGGCGGCTGAAGTACCCATGGCGATCAGCACATCCATATTGGCGCTCTTAGCCCTGAGCGCATGAAAGGCGTTCTTATAAAACCTGAAGCCGATTATGAACTGAATAGGTGTGGCAACAGCCAACTGGAAATACTGGTCGTGCAGAAAACCTGCCGCCGATATATCGAGATTCAAAATACCGAATATCATTGCAAATACAAGCGGAGAGCTCAATATTGCCGAAGCGATAAGAGTAATCCCCAGCGTCTTCAGCTCCTTTTGCCTCTGCTCTTTTTCCCTGTCACGGCTCACATCCTCCGCTCTCTCCGCCCCATACCCAAGACTTTGCACCGCCTTTATAATTCCCGGAACCTTGATACGCGCAGGGTCGTACTCCACCCTCGCCTTTTCAGCCGCGAGGTTTACCGCCGCTTCGGCGACGCCGTCGAGCCTGTTCAGCGCCTTCTCTATCCTGGCTGAACATGCGGCGCATGACATGCCTGTTATTTTCAGATCAACACTATCTGTCATCCGTCCTTCACCTCCCTTTCCTGTTTGGGACGTCAACCTTTTTGCTTCCTTGGCAGAATCAACGTAAATTCGCTTCCTCTATTTAATTGGCTTTTCACCGCTATGCTCCCGTTATGCGCGGCGGCAAGCGATTTGGCGATGGCCAGCCCGATGCCGGAGCCGCCGGTAAGCTCGATGCCGGAGCCGCCGGTAAGCCTGCTGCGGGATTTGTCAGCCCTATAGAAACGTTCAAATATGTGCGGCAGGTCCTCTTCGCTTATGCCTATCCCTGTATCCCTCACAACCACTCTCACCGTCTCTTCATCCCCATCCGCGGCGATACTCACTTTGCCGCCTTCAGGCGTGAATTTCAACGCGTTGGAAATAAGATTCAGCAATATCCGGCTGACCTTGTCCATATCGGCGTCCATGAATTGCCCCGACCCTTCCATACGTATTTCTATTTTCCTATTCCCCGCCTCGGCTTCAAAGCCGGTGATCAGCCCGCGCAGGAGCTCCGTGACATCAAAGCTGCTGATGTCCAGCTTCAGGTTTTCACTTTCAAATCTTGCGAGCTTCTCTATATCGCCCGTCATTTTTTTAATCCGTAAAATCTCCTCGTGGCAGCTCTTCAATCTCTCCTTGTCCGGACTCCAGACTCCGTCGATCATGGCCTCAAGATGGCTCTGGAGTATCGCGACAGGCGTCCGCAGCTCATGCGCCACATCGGAAGTCAGCCGTTTTCTTAAGCCTTCCTGCCTTCCCAGAGTTTCGGCAAGGTGATTTATCGTCTCAGTCAATTTAATTATCTCTTTCGTGTTTGATTTCTCCGGCGCCCTTTCGCTGAAATCACCGGCAGCTATCTTCATAGCCGTACCTATCACATTTGAGATGGGGTCGCTTATCCTCTTTGCCATGAATGCGCCTAAAAACAGCGAAATAAGCAAGGATACGGCAGCCGCGGCAATAAGGAGCCTGTTGAGCGTCACCAGAAATTGGACGTCGTTGTCGCTGAAGTAAAACGGCCCATAATAGCCGATTTTAACGGCGCCCACCTCTGAAAGGCCGCTAAAAACGGGATATTGCTTCTCCGCATATCCGCCTTCGAATCTCGGGTAATAGCCCTGCATATTGTTTGCCATATGGGACAGCATTTCAGAGCAAAGGCCGTTATTGTGGACGGTCGCATCCCATACCCCTTTTCCCGCGCTGTCCGTGATCTTCAGTATTATGCCTTCTTCAAGCAGGCTTACTCCGATGTTCTCGATTCCGGACGGATCCCATCTCCCGCCCCAATCGGCAAACCTCTCTGCGATCAGGGCCGCGATATCCTTGTTTCTTTGTTCCTGCTTGCTTATCACATATTCTCTGAACTGCCTCTCCAATAAGAAATTGGCAAGTATGCTGACCATCGCGAACACGATAAATGAAGCTATCAGGATGGCAGCCGACAGTTTTGTCCTCAGTCTGAATTTCATAAGCCACCACCGCCGAACTTGTACCCGACGCCATGCACCGTGACAAGGTATCTCGGATTTTTTGAGTTATTTTCAATCTTCTGCCTTATATTTTTTATATGGGTGTCTATGATCCTGTCAAAACCGTCATAATCTTCGCCCATAGCCAGCATTATCAGCTCTTCTCGCGTAAACACCCGGGTCGGGTGTTTTACCAGGTTTAAAAGGATTTTATATTCGATCGGCGTCAGGTTTATGACTTCTCCGAATTTCCTCACCTCATACCTCATGCTGTCAATGACCAGTTCCCCATTATTGTAGGATACCTCGTCGGACAGCGGCATGGTCTCGCCCGCCGCCCTTCTTAACACGGCTTCGGCCCTGGCGGCCAATTCCCTCGGGCTGAATGGCTTGGTCATATAATCGTCAGCACCGAGCTTCAACCCTTTTAAAATATCTTCCTCTTCCACCTTTGCCGTAAGCATTATCACAGGCGCCCGCGACTTTTTTCTGATAACCGCGCATACTTCCTCGCCCGTTTTATCGGGCAGCATGAGGTCAAGCACGACCAGATCAGGGCTGTACCTGTCGAAAAGAGCGATAGCGTCGGCGCCGTTATATGCTCCCAACACTTTATATCCGCTATTTTCAAGGTATGTTTTCACAACCTCTACGATCTTTACCTCATCATCGACGACAAGTATCGTCCGGCTCATCGGTCTCCCGTTCATCGGTTTCCCAATCATTGGTCTCCTTTTGGTACTTTATGCTTTAATGATAGTATAACAAAAATCCGGATAATTCTTCCTATCAGCGATCCATCAGCCTCAAAAGCCGCAGCATCCGCCGGCACCTGAAGGTTTCTCGTCTTTTATCTCCGTATTGATCTTTTCGATGTCGATATCGTTTATATCGCCGACAACCTTAATGCTGCCGCTGATCATCCCCATCCAGCATGTGTAGGGGATATTCCCTTCCTCATCGGGTATGAATTCGACAAAATTGTCGCCGGATACTAACGTCTTCTGTATTTCGAATCCGGGTATGACCATTGTCCTATTGCAGCCGTTTATATCACGGGAAGCCGCTTTCAGATTCCATTTGACGGGAATCCCCTTCTGGACGGTTATCGTCGGGTATCTTCCCGGCTCCAGCGCAGTCGTCACAGTCTGGACATCGCCTTCGATCTTCGCAACGTTGCCGGAACGCACGGCTGAGGCTGCATACGTGACGCCGACGCCCGACAGGTTAAGACCTCGGTTCAGCATGATTACTCCGAGTATCAGGACAAGCACCGCGCTGGCCTTCATCATTTTACGCGTGAACCTGCCGCTCAGGATAGAGCTGATGGCGCCGAATCCGAACATCAGAGGTATTGTGCCAAGGCTGAACGCAAACATGGATAAGGCGCCGGCAAGGGCGCTTCCCGTACCCAGCGCGTAGATCTGCATAGCCTGCAGCGGCCCGCACGGCATCAGTCCGTTCAAAAGCCCCACATAAAAAGGGCCTCGCTTGGTGCCGGCGCTGCCGGCCTTATTTCTGAAAATCTTAGGTATGCGCGGATTCAGCTTTTTGAGCCACGGGAATACATTAAGCATATTCAGCCCCATGATGACCATGAATATGCCGGAAATAACCGCCACGATCCCTTTGGCAAGACCCGAAAAACTTACGGTCGATCCGAGGGCGCCGACAATGCCTCCGATAAGGGTATAGGATATGATCCTTCCCGAATTGTATAGAAAGCTCGGCCTTATTATAGAAATTGACCCATTTGCCCCTTGCGACCCGTGCGGCCCGTGCGGCCCGTGCGACACACACTGAGAGAGGTTGATCCCGCCGCACATCGCAATACAGTGAACCGAAGTGATGAGCCCTACGATGAAAAGCACGCCGTACCCCATGCTCTGGTCGACCTGAGGGATGAAATTGAAACCTACAGTGTTTTTGATGATCAAGTATACGGCCAGCACAATTATCCCGATACCCAACAATTGGTTGACAGATAGCCTTTGCGTATCCGACTCAGGCTTGTCAGGCTTGTTCCTGACCTTGTAATCCATATTCTCAATAGTTTTAATGATCCTTTCGGGATTGACAGCTTTTCGATTATAAGACACTTTTACAGAGGAGCCGGCATAGCTTGCTTTGGCTGCGATGACGCCGCCCAATTTTTTCAGCCTGTTTTCTATCCTCTCTTCACAGCCTGCGCAGGACATGCCGCTTATACCAAGGGTATCTTCGACGGTATCACCCGATCGGCCTGACGCCTTTGCCGCCCCAGATACCTCTGTCGCCCCTTGCGCCTTGACTGCCCCAGGTGCCTTTACCGCCGACGAAGTCCCCGTCGGGTTGCCTGCCGCCGATGGTTTATTCAGTACTGTAAAGCCGAGGCTTTCAATTGCGCCGATTATCACGGCAAGTTTTGTTATATTGCCATTGTACGTAACATAGACATTTGAGCTTTCGAACGACGCTTTTACACGATCCACTCCATTGATCGCACTGACAGCGTCCTGGATCTTCGATTCACATTTGGAGGAAGCCATACCGTGAATCTGTAATACCCTGTATAATATTTCGCGATCCATACAAATCTCCTTCTATATGAATACATAGAAATATACCGCAGATTTGTGTGGATTTTATGAAGCCAAATTTAATTTTTATCCGGATCGCGCTCGATATACTCAAAAAAGTCAAAGTCGGCATGTTTGCGCTGCCCCGACAGATCCTGGCAGCATATGCCCACAAAAGCGCCGGTGAACCCCCACCCCAGATCCCGGTGCTCATCGGATAATATGCTTGCATCCAGGTCGGGACCGGCTTTTTTCCATTGCTTGCCGTCGCCGGAATAGTAGAATCTGAGGACATCATAGTCGATCGTTGCCCTGAGGAAGCATCTGTCCCACCCTTCCAGGGAGATATACTCATCCAGAGGGAAGGACGTAACATCATTGTCGCACGTGAGCACCCCCAGGCATTTTCCCGTCTCTTCACGCGTGATATATAGATAATGGTAAATGCGGGAATTATAATAGCAGGTTAGTCCGGCCATCTGTTTGAAGCTATCAGGGAAAAATTCAACACATGTTGTCGCAGTATAGCAAAAAGCCTGCTGCCGGCGCGCCACAAGGGTCTGACAATGTTTTGAACCGAGCGATTCCCTCCCGGTAAGCCTCAGAAAGCCCGGTCTGGCTTTTAATGAAACCATATCCTCTCCCAACGGGATTCGGGGCGTCTGGAAATGGATATTCAGCTTTTCCCCGTCAAAATCGTCCCTTGGGGCTTCCGGCTCATGCCCATACTCATGCTCATGCCGCGGCATGGCAGGCGCAGGCGCCTGTGCAAGAGGCTTGTTACCACCGTGCGCGCAGCGGAGCCATTTATCCTCTGACCATATCATCTTTTGTATACAGGTCTCCCTGCCAAGTGTACATAGGCCTGTACCCTTAAGCGGCCGCGCCCCGAGATGTACCAAATACACTTCGCCGCTTTGCGTCTCTACAAAATCGGCATGCCCCGCTTTCTGTATATAAAGCTGAGGATCGTACCTCGAAGTCAAAATGGGATTCTGAGGATCCACCTCATACGGGCCGTCTATATTCCGTGAACGTGCCATTGTGACGGCATGATTCAGCCCCGTTCCCCCTTCGGCCGTCAGCAGGTAGTAATAACCATATTTTTTGTATAGGTGAGGGCCTTCGGTCAGACCGAGCTCGGTACCTTTGAATATGTTTTTGATCGGGCCGGTCAGCTTCTTTTCTTCAACAGAGTACTCCTGAAGCAGGATGCCTCCGAACCAGCCTTTGCCCTTCCCATAATCGCAGCTCATATTGACCAGCCACTTCCTGCCGTCGCAGTCGTGGAAAAGCGAGGGGTCAAACCCGCTGCTGTTCAGAAATATGGGATCCGACCAAACGCCGCATATATCTGTCGACGTAACAAGATAATTATGTACGTCAAGGCATGTCGACCTGGCTCCTCCTTTGACATCGCTGAATATCAGATAAAAAACGCCGTTATCGTAAGACAGGCATGGCGCCCAGACACCGCCGGAATCGAGGTTGCCGGCCATATTCAGCTGAGTCGTCCTGTTTAATGGATGCGCGACAAGCTTCCAATTCTTCAGATCCTTCGAATGATGGATCTGGACGCCCGGGAACCATTCGAAAGTAGATGTGGCAATGAAATAATCATTACCCACCCGGAGAATCGAAGGATCAGGATTGAAGCCTTTTAATATCGGATTCTGAATGTACTCCACAATAAGTCCCCCTAAATTTATATGATTTGTAATTCAAGCCGGATATTCTTCAAGCATATTCTTATATTCCTGTAAAGAGTTGATCATATCCATCATGCTCCCGTCCAATTCGTCGACCGCGGCATATTGGTCCCTGTATGCAAAGGCCTTTTCGATCATGAACATATAATCATTCGGGTCAAGACTCATTCTCCTCTTTTGCGCGAATATGATCGCATCAGAGACGATCCTCCACATCAGGGCGATATATTCAAAAAAAACGGTCCGAAGGTCATCCTTCGGAATACGCATGGCCCTTCTGTTCTGCAAAAGGATTTGATATATCGACGCCGCGCACCCGTACATTCCGAGATCAAGCCTCGTATCGTTCCGGTTATAATATGTCATGGCGAATGACATTAAAACCTCATAATAAGGATGCCCCGCATCTCTTGCCTTCACTACATGAGGATACTGCCCTACGAGCACATCGGCTTTGGGCTTCTTCCCCCTGAGCCTTCCTGCCCAATCCATATACTCATCATAAGATTTTGAGAGGATCATCATATTCTCAAAAGCATTTGCCCTTAAGTCAAAAAAACTATCTTCTTCAATGTCGGCCGCCCTTTGATAGCAGTTGCGCGCTTCCTCGCCGTCGCCTATTTGAGACCAATACAATGCGCCTAACTGATAATTCGCCAGCATCACGTTTTTTGTACCGGTCATCATCGGCAGAGAGTCTTCTAACAGAGTGCGCGCCGAGTTGAATCTTTTTGAATCGATAAATCCTATAAATCTTGCCATCAACTGATCGATCGTCATTTTCCGCCCCCCCGGACATATTTTCCTGATTCTATTCTAAATACAATTTTATCGTCTTTTATTAAAAAAAGCTCCCTTTTTGTAAATTGGTTCAGTGTAATTGCCGTAAATGGTTTTTGGGCGGAAAGCACAGCCGATATTTCAAAGGTACCGGGGCTGATGGCAAATACATTGCCGGCATTGCTCAATAAGTATATACAGTCATCGCACACCGAATATACCGCCCTGGTGATCGTCCTGTCAGGGAATGACAGCCTGGCCGCAGACTCTGTCTTATTAATATAATCTTTGATCTTACCATGCCTGATCAATATGCCTTCCTCATCCTGAGGCGCCATTACCATATATAAGTTTTTATTCATATGATCGTAAGCGATGTCAAATAGGTGGCCATCGTCCTTATAGAACTGCCTTTCGCCCTTTCCGGCAAGTCTTAAACCGCCTGTATGCGAAAAAAACGTGATCAGGAAGTTTGCATCTGTTCCGAATTCACCCGTCTGATGATTTATTGAACGTAATATTACCAGGTCATCCCAGCTCGTAAGCGACGGACCGGTTATCAGCCTTTTGCTCATATCGGCGACTATATCCACGTTACCTTTGTAATCTACGCCATAGATTTTTCCGTCTCTGTCAGATAGCCAGAACCCGCCATCCGGAGACCCGGCGGCGGAAGATATCGAGTATGGTATGCCGCTCAATCGCCTTACTGATTTCTTGCAGATATCGATAAGGACGCCCGTCCCTAATGCGCTTGTTCCAAATACGCAGCCCTTCCCGTCAATCGGGAAATGATAAAGCATGCTGGCCTTATCTGCTATCAAGACGTTGTCTGTGTTCTTATCCCAAATAAGGCAGAGTTGATCTTTTATCTTTGAAATGGCGCAAATATCTCCGCTGCCGTTATCAAAAATGCTCTGGATCGAATACTGAAGGTAGTTATCACCGCCTGCGATCTCAAAATCAAAGGCTTTTGAGTCGGTGACACATTGAAACATACCATTGTCTTTGCGTATCAGGCTCCTCAGCTTTAAGGATATCCTCTTAGTGAATAGCCCACCCTCATCAGAGAGAAAATTCACCTCGTTTTTGCCTTTATAATCCCACGAAAATACATATTGCCTGTCTGTTATCCCTATCAATGAATCATCGCACAACGACAGGACCTTCGCGAGTCGTCCTATGCCGATCGCATTCATCGATTTGAATCCGTTTGATAAATCATTGGTATTTGATAAATCATAAATTGAAAGGGTGTTATCATAAAAACCGGCGGCGAGCAAATCGCCATGTGCGCACATGCAGCTCATATCGGAGTTGTGATGTTGCATGCCCGCGGGAGTCCCGTCATTATGCAATGCGACAATTGCAGTAGAATTTTTCTTCCTGAAGGCAAAAACATAGTATTGCCCGCAAACCGCGCAACCGCTCAACTCTCCGTTACAATCGGACGGTGTTTCGAATTGGTCGGTATTGCAGGCGCCATCTGTAAAGCTCAATTTGCATATAGAACCTTCTTCATTCTGAAACCAAAGGCTTGAGCCGTCCCATAGCATAACCGGATTTTCGAAATCAGGCAGCAGATAATTGATATGTGTCATATCCTGCTGATATAGGAAATTGCCATCATCGTCATAAATCAACTTTATGATATCCGCTTCGCCGTTTTCAAATACTACTGTCAGATAAGAGGCGTTATCCGGCGTAAATAATTCCAAAGGTCTGAGTGCCCGGATAGTGATGATATTACTCAGCTGCTCCATATTCTTTGTATCAATAATGCCCACCTGTCCGATGGATTTCACAAAATACGCCTTGTCTTTTTTGCTGGCATTACTGACGGCGCAACTCGTCGGGAAACTGATAACGCCGCCTAAATTCACCCTCTCACCCTCTTGGGACGCATCAGAAGGCATTTGGATATTCACCGGTTTTGTCTTTATCCACGGTTTTCTCCATTTGTTCTGGGATAATAGAACATCCGCATCATTCCGGGCCTCTTCAAAACCCTCATGCTGTAATAAAGAGAAAAACAGATTGGAATATGTCTTCAGCTTATCCGCATTCTTAAAGATAAGGTCTTTATGCTTATCAGCAATTGTATCATTTGCATCTTTTATATCTTTTATATCTTTTAAGAGTTCATAATCGCGGAGCAGCTCATACACATCACAAATAAAGCACCGCGCGTCAAGATACGTCAAATCCCTCATAAGGGATGTCAATTCCCCGCTTCTGCCCGCCAAAGAAAGGTGATACGGAAGCTCCGCTAATGCGCGCGCATTATTACCCGTCCAGCGCCCGTCGTTGCCCGCATCGGCGAGGCACCTGAAACAGGCAGCCAACAACGAATTAATGTAAAGCTTCTTATCCTTCCATTTCTCTTTCGCCGCAATTTTGAAGCTTTCATAGAAAAAGTCGAAACGTCCCCCTTTTCTGACCATGAATGAGCGTACTTGCCTTATGAACATATGGATCGTATCATCAATATCTCTGATTGATTCAGAGCCAAATTCGCTTTTAAATAAGTACTCAAGCTCTTCAACAGTCAAACCATGTCTTGAGTTTGCAATAGAACCGAACAAAAGCTCTACCACTCGGGAAGGCTGAAATACCGAATAAGCCGGATCGCTTTCAAGCCGGTTGAGGACGCCGGTGAACGCAGTTATCGTATTGTCGCCGAAATCGTTATGTATTTTATCCTTGATGCCAAGGAATGAGCCGAATACTCTGAGCTCAGAGAGGACCACTTTAAGGTACAGCGGATTGGCTGCGCCGTCGCAATCCACTATTGCGTCAATATGCCGTTCATCCAATTCCTTGAGATACTTTGAAAGGTATGTGCGGACGAGTCTTATCCTGTCGGACCTGTTATCGAAAGGCCTGATTTCATAAGGAATGATCCGCCCTTTTGAATTAAGCGCGTTATAAAATATATCAGTTGAGTATATACCGGTTTTAAAGCTAATTATCAGTTTTATACCTTTCGGCATTTCTTTAATCAGCCAATCCATGTCGGTGATCCCTGTTTCCAACTGGTCCAGGCCGTCGATCACTATTATGGTTTTGCCATTTGACCCTATCTCACTTAGGGTGTTGAAAAGGTTCTTCCTTAGTTCAACCGGACTGGCGGGGATATCTTCATTTAACTTTGCCGTTGTTGCTTTTATTTCTGTTAATATGCTTAGAAGTATTTGATTGATCTGCGAGCTTTTATCTGTTGCACCGACGAATTTATAATGCAGCGAACAATTTCCGCCATTTTTATTTTTTTCCCTATATTTTAATATCCAATTAGCAAGCAGCATTGATTTCCCCATACCACTTGGAGCGGCCAATACGAGGACTTTATCGCCGGCGCTGTTCGCGTATGAATCCAGTTCCGCAAAGTCATCGCCGCGTTCGACAAACCCCTCGCCGCTTGAGACCAAAAACTCCTCCTGCAGCCGCATTTCCTTATCATAATCTGTTTCATCCCCGATCTCGGTATGATCGGGGAAACGCATACTAATAGCATTTTTCAAATTCTGTGTTATGATTTTTTCAAGCGGGATCCCACCGGATTTGAAGTCGGTCAGCCTGCCGGCGCAGAGTTTTTTGTTGAATTCATTCGCCTTATCGATATCTCCGGTGTCAATACAGTCGCTTGCTTCATCTACTGTTATTCCCGCCGTCTGCCATTTTTGCCTCCACCTTTGCAGCACATTTTCTCTATTTGACGGGCAGATAAGCGGAAGCGCGATTTCCGATGTGGTCTGAGAACCGTCCCACGCAGCCTGATAATTAAAAACCGGACGCCCTGTCCGAGGGATTATTTCAGTTGTCCATCTTGTCAACTCTTCCTCATTATTATTTGCATTATTATTTTTATGTGTGAATATCTCGCCGATCAATGCAGGCTCAGCCGGGATATCCCTCAAATATGAACCATCCCTTAAAAAGAAGAAGGCATGGTCTGCCGGTGACGGCGTATCAAGTTTTTGAAAGGGCTTTATCACGGCATGCAGGATTTCCATCTCTGTTATGGATGTATCACCCAGATAATTCGTGATTTCGGGGTAGTAATTTATTAGATTTTCATTGATGTCGGATACCGTTGGCACCCATCCGCGCCTCTGCCCTAAAAAGCAGAGGAAGAAAGGCCTACATTCATCAATCCTGTTAAGGCATACATTGATGACATTCATATTTTCAACAGCGTCAGTCTCGGTCACACCCCATCTCAAGTCCACATCGACGAGTTTGAGTCTTCTGCCTTCACACCATTGAGTAAGCTCCGGAAAGACCTTTTTAACCAGGAAGTCACGCTCGGCGTGCATATCCTCAAAGGTACTGCTTATGAAAATATATACTTTTTCCCATTTAGCCGGCATCTCAACTCAACATTATATCAGTAATTTTGCTGATATCATCAAATTAAAGTAGTATAATTTATTCAAATGAACAAACGAGAGGGGCTTGATATGTTTACTTTCGGTTCACAAAAATACAAAACGCTTTCGCACGCAGTCCTGGCAGGTGATTTGAGCGCTGCGAGAAAAATGCTCGACCAAGGCGCCGACCCTAACAGATGTGACCCCGATGATGATGCATACCCTATTCATTACGCTGTTAACCATGGTCCTGATATGGTCCAGTTGCTTATCGACCACGGCGCGAATGTGAATATACCTGCACGCGGCTCAATGCCGTTGGCAGCAGCCGAAGCTCGGGGATATAAGGATGTTGCGTCAATTCTTCGCAGGGCAGGCGCACGGGTGCGTTCGGGCGATGAAGAGTTCTCTATGGATCCCCGTCTCAGACTGCAGATCGAGCCGAAAATCAGTATGCTTATCCCTATAGCGCGGATGAATTTTCCTGCCGAGAGTCCCGAATACATAGCGGATCGCATAGAGGAGAAGCTCAAACTCGATTTTCCGGGCAACATGCCGATCCATGAGCAAGACAGCATCCGCAGCAGCGTGCGCGCACTTATTTTGAAAATGTGCGGAGCGAAAAATTATCTCGATGCTGAAAAGAAACCTGTTCCGTCACCGGAAGAAGTTATGCAGAAGACAGGCATGTCAGAAGATGAATTAACCCGTCTTTTCATAGAACATCTCATCCAGCAGGGCAAAGATCCGTTCAAGGATATGCCCGAACACTTCTATCGCGACGCCGAGAAAAAGTATCCCGACCTTGTTCAATTGGCGCGACGTAAATTCGGCGCCGGTCGCTGAGCTGGAAGGATGATATCGTTGAGTAACCAACAATATATTAGATAATTATTTGACGGCCAAGCCGGTTTTAGATATAATTAATATGGGATTAGCTAATTAATCATTATTTATTATCTAATATTGGGAGGTGCCGTATGATCGTCAGTACGACTGAAGTGCAGAATAACTTCGGTAAATACCTGAAGCTGGCGGCGGAGGGTGAAGAGATCCTCATCACGAGCCATGGCCGAATAATCGCCGCTCTCACGTCCTATAAGGAATACAATTCGCATTTTGGGATTCGCGAAGGCGTTTCGGAATATGTCCACAGCGGCATGAAGGTGTCATATGAAGAGTTTCTGGAAATCGCCGAACATAGCGAAAACCGTTATGAGTATATCGATGGGGAGATATTCCTGCTGGCTTCGCCGAGGTATGACCATCAGAAAGCAGCCCGGGAGATATTCCTGGAATTCGCATCCTGGTTCAAGGGCAAGCAATGCGAGCCACTAATGGCGCCGTTCGATGTAACCTTGCATAAAGAAGAAGATGACTCACATGTAGTACAGCCAGATATATTGGTATTATGCGATAAGCAGAATATCAATAAAGAGGGACAGTATTTCGGAACCCCATCACTTGTCGTAGAGGTCGTGTCCAAATCCTCATCGAGCATGGATTTCATCAAGAAGCTGAATCTGTATATGCTGAGCGGCGTCAGAGAATACTGGATCGTTAACCCGTCTTCGAAGTCAGTCAATGTATTCACCTTCATTGATAAGAAGATTGCAGACATGCTGACATTCAAGGACTTTGAAAAGGTCGAGTCAGTGATATTCCCGGGGCTCAGTGCGGAATTGAGGAATATGTTTTACTGAGACCATATTCTTCCGAAATTGTGCAAAATGTGACTATGTCCCTGATTGCCACGAGGACAGATACTTGATCTGCTCTTCGGTCAGCACATCGATCCGTATGCCCATGCTGTCCAGCTTGAGTCTGGCTATCTCATAATCGATTTCCTTAGGGAGGATATGGACCTTGTTACCCAGCAGGGATGCATTGCGCACGATATATTCCGATCCAAGCGCCTGATTTGCGAAGCTCATATCCATCACGACGGCGGGATGGCCTTCGGCGGCCGCAAGGTTCACCAACCGGCCTTCGGCCAGTAGAAATACCTTCCTTCCGTCTTTGAGCGTATATTCATCTACAAAATCCCTTACGGTGCGTTTGGATACTGCAAGCTTTTCGAGAGCGGCAATATTGATCTCGTCGTTGAAATGCCCTGAATTGCCTATGATGACGCCGTCTTTGGAAGCAAGGATGTGTTTCTCATCGACTACATTCAGGTCGCCTGTGACAGTTATAACGATATCGGCAAACGGCATGGCATCTTCGAGCCGCATGACCCTGAAGCCGTCCATTACGGCTTCTATCGCTTTCACATGGTCGACTTCGGTGACTGTGACATTGGCGCCCATTCCCCTCGCCCTCATGGCAAGGCCTCTTCCGCACCAGCCATATCCGCATACGACGAAATTGCTGCCGCTCAAAAGTACGTTTGTAGCGCGTAGTATGCCGTCGATAGTACTCTGGCCGGTACCGTAACGGTTATCGAAAAGGTGCTTGGTGTCCGACTCATTTACAGCAATGACCGGAAACTTGAGCGCCCCGTCGCGTTCCATGCTCTTGAGCCTTATGACTCCGGTGGTGGTTTCCTCAGTGCCGCCGAGCACTTTTTTCAGGTAGCTGTCGGCATAATCCTTGTGCAGCAAGCCGACAAGGTCGGCGCCATCGTCCTGGGTAATATCCGGGCCATGCTTTATCGCGCTTATCAAGTGTTTGTAATATGTGTCACGGTCCTCGCCTTTGATCGCGAACACCGGGATTCCAAAATCCCCGACAAGCGAAGCGGCAACGTCATCCTGCGTGGAGAGCGGGTTGGAAGCGCAGAGCACCACGTCGGCGCCGCCGGCCTTCAGGGTCCTGACCAGGTTGGCAGTCTCGGTCGTGACGTGCAGACAGCACGAAATCTTCACTCCGGAAAGCGGCCTTTCGGCGGCAAACCTATCCCTGATCAATTTGAGCACCGGCATCTGGTTGTCGGCCCATTCTATCCTGAGCTTTCCTTTTGGAGCAAGTTTATTGTCCTTGATATCGCATTCCGGCATATTGCATACCCCTTCCGTTTTGTTTTTGATAACTTGCTTACCTATAATTCCTGTATAACTGCGGCAATCAGGGCTGAGACGGATTTACCTGCTAAAGAGGCTGTTGCGAGCACATCCTCATGGCTTAATCTTTGCCCGGTTTTGCCTGCGGCCATATTAGTAATACACGATATCCCCAATGTCTTCATACCTGACGAACAAGCCGCGATCGCCTCAGGGACCGTGGACATACCGACAGCGTCGGCGCCCATCGCCTTCAAGGCTTCGATTTCCGCGGGCGTTTCATACATGGGGCCCCGGGTGAAAGCATATACGCCTTTTTTTAATGCGAGGCCTTCCCGCTCGGCGCATTTTTCCGCAACTGCGATCAATCCCCGGTCATATGCCTCCGACATATCGGCAAACGCATCGGATTTATCAGATGTTTCTGTCATATCGTTCTCAATCGTGCCTCCGGGATAAGGCTGCCCTCCATATGGTCTGAAATCCATTCCTCTCAGCGGCGACGGGCAGAACAGTCCTATATGATCTGTGATCAACATAATATCGCCGGGCTTGTAACTGCAATTTATACCGCCGGCTGCATTCGTCAGGATCAACCTGTCCACGCCGAGCATTCTGAGTATGCGTATCGACAAAACGACATCGTGCATATCATAGCCCTGATAATAATGCAGCCGCCCGTTAAAAGCCACCACGCGCTTCCCCGACAATTTTCCGGAGACCAGTCTGCCGGCATGTCCTCTTACGTTTGACGCCATCCCCGGTTTGTCCGATATTTCTGCGTAACCAGGAATCATATCATAAGGGATTTCAATACGTCCCCCTATCATATCACAAAGGCTTCCGAGCCCCGACCCCAATATTACGGCGACTTCAGGCCGGAACGATATTTTTTCGGCGATAAATCCTGCCGCTTCTGTCACTCTTTTTAAATAATACTGATTATTAAAATCCCGCATACATCACCTTTGCATCACTTTAGCATTAAATTTGCATCAAACTTATATTCGCGCAGCATCCTATGGCCCCGTTCATCACAGGCTGGGGCGGCACAATGACCTCCCTGAAAGCCAGACCTGTTTTGAGGTAATTCAAGAACGCACCGTTTAAGGCCACTCCTCCGGTCATAACAAGCGTATCACCGGGGAATCGCTCCAGCATCGGCCTGATCCTCCTGAATAACGAATAATTCACACCCGCCGCAAGGCAGCTCTGCGCGACACCCTCCGACATGCCCGCTATCAGTTCGGATTCGCCGAAGATGGCGCAAGTCGAGTCAAGCATGACCGGATCGGCGTGATGGCTGAACAATTCATCGAGTGTGATACCGAGCACTGCAGCCATGTTTTCAAGGTAACGCCCGCATGATGCCGCGCACTTGTCATTGAGCACCATATCGGCCATCGCCCCGTCCTTCACCTTCACAACTTTACTGTCCTGCCCGCCGGCATCCAGCAACGTAAAATCGTGCAGACCTGTCTGGAAGACGGCGCCGAGCATGTGAGCCTTAAGCTCGTTAATTATTGAAGCATTTTTTATCCTGACATTATTGCGGCCATAGCCCGTACTGCACACCCTGCCGAAGGTCGGAACGCCGAGCGCCTCGAAATCGACGGCAAAGCCGTCTGCATTACCGCTCCGGCTGCTACAGAAACTCCTGTAGAATTCCGCAGTGTTCAACGTTTTTAGCATCAGCGGCGCTTTGCCTTGGTACAAGGCGATTTTAACGGTCCTGCTGCCAATATCTATTCCAAGCGCCCTGTCTTCATTCATTCTTATTACCTAATTACCTGTTGCTTTGGTATTGCCATATCGGCGTTGGTTCAGCATATCCACAAACGCCTCGATCCTGAGCTTCGTCCTCGAATCGAGCTCACCCGGCCTGTCGCCCTCAAGCGTCAGCACCGGTACGTCAATCGCATTACGCACCACAATATCCTCGATCCCCCGGAAACAGAACGACTGCACATAATGTATGACGCCGTCGATACCGCGCTTTTTTATATTCGCCCTGATGTCGGGAATCCTTGCGTTCAAAAAGTACGGATAAGTATATATCCTGTAGACCTCCGCCAGGTCATCTATCCCGATCCCGTCAGCCATGGTGAATTGCCGCTGTATCTCGTTGAAAACGACCCTGGCTCCAAGCGTTTCAAGGAAATCGTATATAGTCGGAATGATCGGCGGCACGCCGATATATCCAAGGCGGACGCCATCCGTATGGACAGCGGCAGAGGCAATTTCAAGGAATTTCGCAAGCTCGGCGTCGAATCTGCAGTAATCGCCGTTGAAGTCGCTGCCGGAAACCTGCCAGATGTGATTCTCAAATCCGGTGACCTTGGATTGCTTCCAGGTCAGTTCATCAAGATACGACAGCTTTTGCCTCACCACATCCAATTCCCTTTTGACCTCCACGCATGAAGCGAAGCTTACGCCGAAACGCTCACGCAGCCTGTCTATCTCCACTTTCAGGTGATCGTAATCCCTCGAAGACGGATAAGAAAATTTTATACAATCGATACCTTCCGATTCGAGGACCTCGGTCAATGCCCTGGTGTTCGAGCAGTCCCCCTCGACCACGCTGATTACCGTCTTTATATCCTCGTTCGCCGCCAGCGAAGAATATATGCCCTTGATCCATGCGCAGGTATTTCTCGGAAAACCGCAACTCTCGGCTGATTCGACGAACCGCGATGATTGGTCCGATGAAACGAATATATTGTTAAGGTCGACAGGAGTCTCTCCGGCGGCGAAAATCACCTCTACGGGAATACTGGTCGTAAATCCGATCCTGCCCAATGGATACCTCCTGCTTTATACCATTTATGCTGTTTCAGAACC
>CAYWGM010000004.1:18302-20843 GCA_964457875.1 uncultured Eubacteriales bacterium
GTCCCCACTATATTGGCTTCGCTCAACAGCTTGTCGAAAAAAGCCCATGAATCCATCTTGTTCGGGGTCTGAAGCCAGATATACGGCGCGTTAACGCCGCCGAACGCTCTGATGCCGATATCTTTGAGCCCATCAAGTATTATGGCCGCATTGTCCATATAATAATCTATGATCTGCCTGCATTGCTTCTTTCCGTCGTTGGAATAGACAGCTTCGGCCGCCCGGTGGATAATATACGCGGTTCCGTTATATTTGGTCGTCTGGCGCCTGAACCAAAGCTTGTTCAGCGAGACGGCCTCTCCAGCCGCCGCATACCCCATAAGTTCTTTCGGCACGACCACATAAGAACATCTGACGCCCGTAAATCCCGCGGTCTTGGAGAAACTGCGGAATTCGACGGCCACCTGCCTGGCGCCTTCGATCTCGTAGATACTGTGCGGCACCCCGGGCTCCTTTATATAAGCCTCATATGCCGAATCAAAGAGTATCACCGCTTTGTTGCGAAGCGCATATTCGACCCATTTGACCAGTTCGTCCTTCTTGAGGACCGTCCCCGTAGGATTGTTGGGAAAGCACAGATAAATCAGATCGACCTTCTCATTCCCGGCCGGTAGTTCGGGGACAAAGTTGTTTTCGGCGGTACAAGGCAGATAAGTTATGTTTCCATATCTACCGTCTTTAAAGCCGCTTATCCTCCCCGCCATCACGTTGCTGTCCATATACACCGGATAAACCGGATCGGTCAGGGCTATCCTGCAATCCGGGCTGAAGATCTCCTGGAAATTGCCGGTATCGCTCTTAGCCCCATCGCTGATGAAGACCTCGTCGGCATCCAGCTTGACGCCGCGGCTGATATAATCGTTTTGTATGATCTTATCTATCAGAAATTCATAGCCGTAGCCGTCGGGCGCGTAACCTTTGAACGTCTCCACAGAGCCCATCTCATCGACCGCCTTGTGCAGGCCTTCGATTATCGCGGGCGGAAGCGGCCGCGTTACGTCGCCTATGCCGAGGCTGATCAATTTTGTGCCGGGGTGCTCTTCGACAAACTTTCTGCGCCTCCTTGCGACCTCCGCAAAAAGGTAGCTGCCCTGCAACTTCAGATAATTTTCATTGATACCGGCCATCATATCCTCCTATATCTCAATTAGTCCTTCAAAGACCTTGACCGCCGGTCCGGTCATGAACACGTGGTTGGTCTCCTCATCCCATTCAATAAGCAGTTCGCCGCCCAAAAGCCTCACTGCTGCCTTCCGATCGCTCACACCGTTGAGTACCGACGCCACGAGCACGGCGCACGCGCCTGTTCCGCACGCAAGAGTTTCACCGGCCCCCCTCTCCCAGACCCTCATTTTCAGGGTCTGCCTGTCGATCACCTGTACTATCTCCGTATTGGTGCGTTTGGGGAATAACGGATGATGCTCGAATGCCGGCCCTTTCACATGCAACGGGTAAGAATCGACATCCGGCATATACGTGATCGCGTGGGGATTGCCCATGGATACGCATGTAAGTCTGTATATCTCGCCATTCACATCAACAGGTTCATCTACAAAGATTTCTTTCTCTGAAATTACAGGAATCAAAACCGGCTTCAGGCAAGGCTCGCCCATATCCACCCTTGCCTCGCTCACAAGGCCGTCCCGCACGAAAAGCTCGAGCGCCTTTACGCCGGCAAGAGTTTCTATCGTTACTTCCTGCTTTCCGCAGGTCATGTTATTGTCATACAGATATTTGCCGACGCATCTTATCGCGTTGCCGCACATTTCAGCCTCAGAACCATCCGAATTGAACATCCGCATCCCGAAATCGGCCTTCTCCGAGGGGAGAATAAGAACAAGCCCGTCTGATCCGACTCCGAAATGCCTGTCGCTGACTATTTGTGCTGTTTTGGACGGATCCTTTACCGTTTCGGTAAAACAATCGACGTAGATATAATCGTTCCCTGCGCCATGCATCTTGGTGAATCTCATTTTCATACCCCCACGCTACTTGCCAGAACCGTTTTATCCATATTATCCATATTATAGCAAGAAGACATTATTATAGCAAGGAGACATTTCTATTGCTAATACATTTCATACATTAAAACGAAAGTTTATGATATCGCCGTCTTTGACGGTATATTCCCTGCCTTCCAGCCGGAAGAGCCCTTTTTCTTTCACCCTGGCCATCGAACCGATGTCGTGCAGATCGGAATAGCCTACAACCTCGGCGCGTATGAATCCTTTCTCAATGTCAGAATGTATCTTGCCGGCCGCGTTCCTTGCGCTTGTGCCTTTTCTTATGGGCCAAGCCCGCACTTCATCCTCGCCTACCGTAAAAAACGATATCATGCCCAGATAATCGTACGCGGTCGACGCAAGCCGCTCAAGACCGGTTTCTGCGATACCGAGGTCGTCCATGAAAAGCTGCCTGCTTTCTTCGTCAAGACGGCTGATCTCCAGCTCTGTCCCGGCGCAGGCCTCTATGACGGGCATGCCCGTCTCCGCTGCGTAATCGGAAACAACCTTTTTAATGGCGCCGGCAACGCAGGCAGCG
>CAYWGM010000004.1:20943-34786 GCA_964457875.1 uncultured Eubacteriales bacterium
CCTATTTTCAATATATCCACTTCCTTTTAATTGATTTAAACACGGTACATGATGCTGATGCGATATAATGCTGTAATAATGCTGCGGCATAAAGCCGCGATGCGCGTCCTAACCGCATAACCCGTCGATACAGTATATAAAATGTCAGCGCATTCGTCAATTTTTTCTCCCTTAGTTCTCCCTTAGTTCTCCCTTAGTATTGCTGAAGTATTTATTCAAACATAGGACAGCAAGTGGTATGGCTTCATGCATGAATTAGGTCACATAGTGTTCAAATTTTTAAAGTAAGGGACGCTTATGAGGAAAAAAATGTATTAATATACTGAATATTATATTTATTCTGCATAAAGATTCATATTAAATACATTTTTCTTAGGAATTCCGTCCCAAAATCGAAATTTTGCACAGCATGCAGACAAATATTGATGCAGATGAACATTCACGTAACTCTGTTATTTTACCCTGCCATTTTGGTATAATAATACATGAGGTGGGCCGTTTGAAGATATTGACCATAATACCTGCATATAATGAGGACAAGTCTATCGGAGATGTGGTGGCTTCGATCCGCGAAAACGCGCCGTTTGCCGATATACTCGTAGTGAACGACGGCTCAGGTGACAACACCGGGGAAAAAGCAAGGTATGCCGGCGCCCTTGTGGCCGACCTGCCGTTCAATCTCGGCATCGGCGGGGCTGTACAGACAGGCTATGTCTACGCTTGGGAAAATGGCTATGATTACGCTATCCAGGTCGACGGCGACGGACAGCACGACCCGCGCTACATCAGTGCGCTGCTTGAACCTCTGGAATGCGGGGACGCCGATATGACGATAGGCTCGCGGTATGTCGGCCCGACAGGTTATAAGGCCTCGCTGATGCGAAAAACCGGAATGGTTTATTTTTCATGGCTTGTCAAGGTATTCACCGGCATAGACATCAAAGACACAACGTCCGGTTTCAGGGCGGTAAACAAAAAGGTGATCGCATATTTCGCAAAAGACTATCCGCTTGATTACCCGGAAGTCGATGTACTGGTCAAGCTCAACAGAAAAAAGTTCAAAGTCACGGAGATACCGGTCGAGATGAAGACCCGCGCAAACGGCAAGTCTTCTATTACACCGGCGCGGTCAGTCTACTATATGATAAAAGTAAGCCTTTCACTCTTTGTGGAGGCCATCAGGTCGCAACCATTATGATCATCAACGTATACACCGTATCAATTGCCATTTCCATACTCTTCCTTGTGGGAGTGGTCGAACTTGTCCGCAAGAACAGGCTGCGGGAGAAATATTCGCTGTTGTGGATATTGATGAGCATAGTTTTGCTCGTATTATCGTCGACGCCGTTTTTCATCAACACCATCGCGGGATGGCTCGACATAAAGAACCCGCCTTCGCTATTGTTCTTTTTCGGCTTGGTTTACCTGGTATTCTACAACCTTCATATAACAGTGGTTTTTTCTAAGCAGTCAGACAGAGTGACAAGGCTGGCCCAGGAACTCGCGCTTGTGAAGAAGCAGCTCGAAGAAACCAAAGATAAGAAAGATAAATGGAACTGAAAAGCCAGTCAGAGGTCACCTGTTATTTTTTAATGTAAAATCCGTTGTAAAGAAGTGTTCATTATAACAATGAACATAATGCAAAAAGGTTTACTATTGCCGTTATAAATGCTTTTCGCATGGATCGATCAAATTGATGAGCCCTCAGTATATTTGCATTGTTGCCGCAGAGGGCAACCGTCGGCGCACAGCGGCGCCTTCCTGCAGAATTGCTTGCAGTGGCGCACTATAAGCGCATGGTATTCGTTGAACAAAGCCGCTTCTTTATCAAGGTTTACTTCGAATAAGGCCTGTAATTCATCGTAATCGTCGGGTATCGGTACTGCTGGGAAAATGCCAAGTCTGCCGAACAGCCTTCTTGTGTATGCATCAATGACGAACACAGGAATACCGGCGGCGTACAGGAGGATGGAATCGGCCGTTTCACGGCCTATCCCTTTCACACCTAACAGGCTTTGCCTTGCCCCATCGCGGAGATTTGTGAAATCATAATCGAATTGCCTGAACCAATCAAGGAAACTCTTTAATCTTGACGTCTTTACGTTGTAATATCCGCATGGGTGGATCAAGTCGGCCAACAAGGCGTCGTCCATTGAATGCAAGGCCTGCGGTTGCAGGTACGGATCGAGGTTGGCGATGGCCTTCTCAACATTGCTCCAGTTGGTATTCTGCGTAAGTATGGCGCCCACCGCCATTTCGAAACAGGTCTTAGCCGGCCACCAGTGCTGCGGACCGTATTGCGCATATAATGACCTGTATATCTCCATTAAATTGTTATTCAGCTTCTTCTTCGGCATATTAGGTATTTTCAGACTATTCTCCTTGGCATTCGCCTTCGTCCCTGAGCCGCTTTTCAAGCATGGTATTGCGCCTGACCGCCGTGTTGTTCCTGATTGCGATGGCAACGGCCTTTTTTGAGCCGACGAGCACGAGCGTCTTCTTCGCCCTTGTGATGCACGTGTACAGCAGATTGCGCCGAAGCATGATGTAATGCTGCGTGAGAAGCGGCGCCACGACTATCCCGTATTCGCTGCCCTGGCTCTTGTGTATCGTGACGGCGTATGCCAGGACAAGTTCATCCATCTCGGTGATCTCATACTGGACTTCTCTGTTGTCGAAACCTATGGTGACCAACTTATCCTCCTGATCGACGCCGGTTATTGTTCCAATATCACCGTTGAAGACGCCTTTGTCATAGTTGTTCTTGATCTGCATGACCTTGTCGCGCAGCTTAAATTGAAGGCCTCCGCAGCGTACCGATATCTCCGACGGGTTGAGCAGTTCCTGCAGTACGGCGTTGAGGTTGTGAGTCCCCGCTTCTCCTCGCTGCATGGGGCACAGCACCTGGATGTCGTTTACCGGATCGGCGCCATAATACTGTGGAAGACGTCTCGAACACAGCTCTTTTATACGTTCGACCGCCTTTGCCGGGTCGTCTTCCTCTATGAAAAAGAAATCGCTGCCTTTTGGCGTGGCCAACAGGGGAAATTGTCCTTTGTTTATCCTGTGGGCGTTCATCACAATGTCGCTCCCGCGCGCCTGCCGGAATATCTTTTCGAGCCTGACCACCTTCACCGTCCCTGATTCCATGATATCCCGCAGCACATTACCCGGACCTACCGACGGCAGCTGGTCCGCGTCGCCGACCAGCAACACCCGCGCTCCGTCGGGCACGGCCTTCAGTAGGTTGTACATGAGCACAATGTCAATCATTGAGGATTCGTCCACTATGAGTGCGTCGCACTGCAGAGGGTCATCCTTATCTTTGCCATGCCCTTCGCCGGGCTTGTATTCGAGCAGCCTGTGGATGGTCCTGGCCTCTATACCGGTGACCTCCGTAAGCCGTCGCGCCGCTCGTCCGGTGGGCGCGGCGAGCATCACCCTAAGTCCGAGCTTCATGTACATCTTTATAATCGCCAGCGTGACCGTAGTCTTCCCCGTGCCCGGCCCACCGGTCAGGATCATGAACTTCGAAGCAGCTGCGCTCTTCACCGCTTCCTTTTGGATAGGGCCGTAATCTATCCCGCACTCAGCCCCGACCTCCGCAATGATATCATTAATGCCGTCAATGCAGGTAATACCATCTTTGCCGCCGATACAAGCATAATCAGCCAATAGCCCATTCCCGCCCCGGGCGGCAAGAATTGTCTTGATACGGGCTGCTGTCCCGGCCTCGCTATGGAAAAACGCCGGTAGGTAAATGCTATCATCATCACATTTAATGACGTCGTGTTCCCTTATCATGCTGTCTATACAAGAATCGACAGTATCAACGCTTATTTCGAGCATATTAACGGCATTTGCGACTAATTGGTCATGGAAGGCAAAACAATGCCCCTCATTCGATAACTCATTGAGGATATATATGATGCCCGAACGGCACCTGTATGGCGAATCCTTCTCAAATCCCAGGTTCTGCGCTATCCTGTCGGCAGTCTTAAAACCTATCCCCCATATGTCGTCCGCAAGCCTGTAGGGGTTCTCCCTCACCATCCTGATGCTGTCGTTGCCGTAGCGCTTGAATATCTTGACAGCATATGTCACCGACACGCCGTGGTCCTGCAGGAAAAGCATCACGTTCTTGATCTCTTTCTGCTCCTGCCATGCGGCTTTGATCATAGCGAGCTTACGTTGCCCGATACCCTCTACCTCCAGAAGCCTGTCGGTTTCTTCCTCGATCACGCGGATGGTATCATCCTTAAAATACTGTACTATACGGCGGGAATACACCGGGCCGACGCCCTTGATGAGCCCGCTTCCGAGGTATTTTTCGATCCCCTGTACGGTAGCGGGAAATGATTCGGAATAAGTCGTGACGCTGAATTGCCTGCCATATTTGCTGTCGAATTTCCATTCCCCGTGCATAACGAGGGTCGCGCCGACATTGACCGACGCAAGGCTTCCGACGACCGGGACAAGTTCCGGATAGGCACGGGCTTTGACCTTGATCACGCCGAAACCGCTATCTTCATTTATATATGTAATTCTCTCGACAGATCCTTCAAGAATATCTGGCATCAGACGCTATGCTCCTTCTCAGGCGTAATGCTCCTTATCAGGCGTAATACTCCTTAAGAGACGGAATTTCCAGGCAGGCAAGCCTCCCTCCCATAGAAGCCCCGCAGTCGATCCCTATCTTCCCATCGCCGAACCAGATCCTTTCCTCCTCGGATATCTGGTATGTCGGCGTATGGCCGAAGACCACCACCTTGCCGGGAAGAGGCGGACCTTTAATGAAGTCGCGCGACCACAACAGAGTCCTTTCTTCCTGTTCATCCAGGCCGGCTGAAACGTCTATGCCGGCATGCACAAAGACATACTCCCCGGATACATGGATCGAAGGGAGCGTCGAAATAAAATCCATCACCTCGGCCTGGAACAGTTCAGGCATGAGCCTGAGCTGCGACCATGTCACCTCGCCGCCGTTGAGGTAATGAAGCATAAGATGATGATACCTGCGGTCATCGCCAATGATGCTCTTTCCGCCGCGCAGTTTGGATTCCTTCCATGCATTGAGGAAAAGGTCTTCATGGTTACCTTTCAGGATAATCACCTCGCCGTTTCGGCTGAGGCCGGCGACCTTCTGCAATACATTGATAGGCTCCGGGCCTCTGTCGATATAGTCGCCAAGCAGGATAAGGCGATCGTTTACCGGATGGTACGCGGCTTTTGAGAGCAGGTTTATAAAACGGTCATGATCGCCATGTATATCAGAAATCACGAGCGTCCGCATCTTCTGAACCGCGATGTCTTCCGCGAATATGAATTTTTGGTTTTCTACGATACCGATCATACCCGAACCTCTCCGGTATCCATTATTATACATCCGATGAAGCGCCAATACTATAAGTATGTGGACAGATGCCTTATACAAATTCCATAAAGACCAGATTTGCAAGGTCGAGGCCCTTATCGGTCAGCCTGAGCTGCGCACCTTTCGTTTCAAGAAGGCCTCTGCCAATGAGAGATGCTATTTGCGGCTCATATCGTTCAAAAAAAGACACGCCGTATCTCATTGTAAACTCATCGTCGTTAACGCCATCGACAAGCCGCAGCCCCAGCATCATATATTCACCCATGGAAGCCGTCCTGCTGATGTGCTCGCAGTCAAGCCGCGGGTAATTGCCGCCAAGTCCTTTAAGAGAATTTGCGGCAGCATATGCAACGGGGTCATAGATATTATGGTATCTGCAATCTTCGAAATACGAGTGGGCGCCGGCTCCTGCGCCGATATACGGCAAGGCCTTCCAGTAAATCAGGTTGTGCCTGCATTCAAAGCCGGGCCGCGCGTAATTCGATATCTCATAGTGCCTGAATCCCTTTGATTTAAGCTTATCACCCGCAAAATGGTACATCGCTCTGTCGAGTTCGTCATCAATTACCTTTATACGGCCATCGGCGAGCCATTCGGCGAACCTGGTGCCTTCCTCGATTTTAAGGCTGTAACATGAAACATGCTTCACTCCGAGCCGGATGACAGTTTCAACAGAGTCTTTCCAGTCCGCCATCGTCTGCCCAGGTATGCCGAAGATGAGGTCGGCATTGATATTATAAATTCCTGCATCCGTTGCCATTTGGTGCGCTTTAATAAAATCATCAGCGCTGTGTATCCTGCCAAGCGTTTCAAGCAGCCCTTGCTGACAGGCCTGAAGCCCGATGCTGATGCGGTTTATTCCGGCCTCGGCGTATGCCTTCGCTTTTTGCGGCGTGAGCGTCCCGGGATTGCACTCGATGCTGATCTCAGGTACCCGAGGCTGCCCGGTTTGCCCTGTTTGCCCGGTTTGCCCGGTGTCAGCGTCGACGACGAGTAATTCTCTGACCGCGTCCAGTGCGCCGACTATATATCCGGTATCGACAAACGACGGCGTACCGCCCCCGATGAATATCGTTGAAAACTTGGCGCCGGCTGATTTGACTTTTTGAGAAACTTGCGCCAACTCCGACCTGAGCGCGTCAAAATACGGCGGAATCAAGTGTTCCATACCGGAATAGGAATTGAAGTCGCAGTAGTTGCATTTGGATCTGCAGAACGGTATATGGATGTACAAACCTAATTGTGATGATGTTGACGGGATCGACGGCGTTGGCATATTAGTCCAGCTTGAGGACGCTCATGAAGGCCTCCTGCGGGACCTCGACGGTGCCGACCTGGCGCATCCTCTTCTTGCCTTCCTTTTGCTTCTCGAGCAGTTTCCTCTTGCGCGAGATATCGCCGCCGTAGCACTTCGCCAGTACGTCCTTCCTGAAGGCCTTGACCGTCTCCCTTGAAATGATCTTGTTGCCGATAGCGACTTGAATCGGTATCTCGAACTGGTGTCTCGGGATGGCCTCCTTCAGCTTCTCGGCTATCCTCCTGGCCCTTGGGTAGGCCTTGTCGCTGTGGACGATGAAGGACAGCGCGTCGACGACCTCGCCGTTGAGCATCACGTCGAGCTTGACAAGGCTGGACTCGACGTATCCGGATAATTCGTAATCAAGCGAGGCATAGCCTTTTGTGCGGGATTTAAGGGCGTCGAAAAAGTCGTAGATTATCTCATTCAATGGAAGGCTGTACGAAAGAGTCACCCTCCCCTCGTCGATGTAGTTCATATCCTTATAGGCGCCGCGCCTCTCCTGCGCAAGCTCCATTATATTGCCCACATATTCCACCGGAGTCATTATCGAGGCGTTGACCATGGGCTCTTCCATTTTCATGATTTCGCCGGGAGGCGGCAGGTTGGTGGGATTGTCAATGCTTATGGCATCGCCGCTGAGCATGGTTATCCTGTACACGACGCTCGGCGCCGTAGTGACCAGGTCAAGATCGTATTCACGCTCCAACCTCTCCTGGATGATCTCCATATGGAGCAGACCGAGGAAACCGCAGCGGAAACCGAAACCCAGTGCCGCGGAAGTCTCAGGTTCGAATGTCAGCGCCGCATCATTAAGGTTCAGCTTTTCAAGGGCGTCCCTCAGGTCGCTGTATTTGGCGCCGTCGGCAGGATATATGCCGCAGAAGACCATCGAGGCCACTTTCTTATAGCCGGGAAGAGCCTCCGCCGCAGGGTTTTCAGCCAAAGTGACCGTATCGCCGACGCGCGTATCCCTGACATTCTTGATGCTGGCCGCAAGATAGCCGACGTCGCCCGCCAGCAGTTCCGAGCACCTGGCAAGCTGCCCCGGTCTGAAATACCCGACCTCGTCCACTTCGAACTCCTTGCGGGTATTCATCATCAGTATCCTGTCGCCGGGCTTCACGCCGCCCTCTTTGACCTTAATATGCACGATGACGCCTTTATAAGAATCATAATACGAATCGAAGATCAACGCCTTCAACGGCGAACCGGCATTGCCCGCAGGGGATGGCAGCTTTGCGACGATGCCTTCCAGCACCTCGTCTATATTGACGCCGTTCTTGGCAGAAATCAGCGGGATTCCTGAAGCGCCGATCCCTATCACATCCTCGATTTCCTTCTTTACATAATCGGGCCGGGCGCTGATGAGGTCGATCTTATTGATGACAGGATAGACCTCGAGATCATTCTCGAATGCCAGATAGACGTTGGCAAGCGTCTGCGCCTCTATCCCCTGCGCCGCGTCGACCACCAGCACCGCTCCCTCGCAGGCCGCAAGGCTCCGCGAGACTTCATAATTGAAATCCACATGTCCCGGTGTATCGATGAGGTTCAGGACGTATTCGACGCCATCCGACGCCTTATAGACCATCCTGACGGCCTGCGCCTTGATAGTGATGCCCCGCTCCCTCTCGATGTCCATGTTGTCGAGCACCTGATCCTGCATCTCACGATCGGTTAGGACGCCGGTCTTTTCAAGCAGCCTGTCGGCAAGCGTCGACTTACCGTGGTCGATATGGGCGATTATGCAGAAATTCCTTATCCTTTTTTGCCTGTCATCCGGCTCGGTCCGGTTTGCTGCGGTTATATCAAATACCTCCCGCCTACAGCGACATTTCTTTCTTATCATAGAATATTATAGCCGCAGGATGCCATGCTTGTATATATGCAAGGCGATGACGGAGATAATAAATTTTCATGTTTGGGCAGATAATAATTGCATGGGTATCAATATGGGAAGATATGACACTTTCAGGAGCATAAGATTATTCGGATACAGGGTCCTGATCGCCGTGCTTATTGCTGCGGCCATCCTCATTGCGGGGATAATCATCTCGGATCGATCGTACAATTATATTATAAGCGGCGTCCCCGAGACTAAAGCCCTGAGCGTACAATCATCAGACACTCAGACCGTTTTAAATATCATGAATTTAAAACTCGAGATGAACACGCGATTCATTTCGGAAGACATTGAGAGGATAACCAGGCTGCTTGCCGGACAAAATTGAAATCACTTTTTAAATAAGACCTCATTTATAGCCCACGACAGGTACTTGATGCTTTCGAGCGATTCGGTTATCGTATTGCCATCCCCTCCCACCTCTATGAGTATCGATCCCTTGGACAGATGCTGGTTATACCTGTTGTTGCTGATATATACCGGCTTGATTATCCCCGGATATTTTTGGACCAGCTTCTGCTGCAGCTTGAGGACGAGTTTCAGGTTCTCCTTCCACTCCGGATGTTTCAAGCCGGCGCCGTTCGTACCGACCACAAACATCAACTGGGCTGTGCTTTTGCCCGACATTACCGTCACAGGCCTCAGTTTGTCCTCCCCTCCGCCTATGGCGTCCCGGTGCACATCGATCAACACCTGCAGAGAAGGATAACTCTTCAGGTATTTTGTAACGGTCGAGAGCGAGTTTGAATACGAACTATTATAATCGGGGCTGTCATGGATCGTGCCATTGTGCAGGACGCTGATTCCATATTTGCTCTTCAATGAATTCGCGAGCTCATTCCCTGCCTTTACGACGCTGTACCTCGTATCTTTCGTCCAGCTTGAGTATTTATCATTTTGAAGATCTTTGGTGTTCCGCATGTATCCTTCGGTCGTATGCGTATGATAAATCAATACCTTCGGCCCTTTCTCATCTGACTTGATTTTGAACTGCAGGGGCTCGGATAAGAGTTTTTCGATATCAGAAGCGGTGATTTTGAGCTTGCTCTGGTTCTGAATGACCACATCCCCCGCCGAAACGCTCCTATTGACGTCGGATTGCTTTTGCTCGTCGGCCTCATAAGTGATGCTGCTGGTGTCCTCGATGAATCCGTCGGCAGCAACCTTGGGACCGCTGCCGTTGCCGCTGCCGCTGCCGGCGTTATTGGCGTTGTCGCCATCGCCGTTATCCCCCCCGCGTTCCGCAATCTTATCCCTATCCTCATTTCTATCGCTGTTGTCGCCGTTGTCGCCGTTGTCGCCGTTGTTGACATTGTTGCCGCCCTCACCGTCAGGATTTCCGCCGGCTAACTGTGGAAGGTACCTGGTGTTATAATAATGGTCGATCAGTGGCGATGCGTTATTTATCAACGTCAAAGGATTCCCGGGTTCAAACCTGAAAAGGAACCTGAAGACGCCCTTGAACTCGTTCATCATCGACATGCTCGTATTACCGCTGTTATACACCGTACTGATGATAGGCAACCGTCTCTCCATCACCCATTTGAAAAAGCCTGTGTCGATATCCTTCAGCGGGTGTTCATCAAGGTCAGAAATGATATTGCCTCCAAGCTTGCCGATAAAAATCGAGATGGCGGTAAGAATGGCCAGAGTAAGCACTGCGCGCAGGGTACCGGCCCTGCCCTTTTTCCCGTGTCTTCTGTGGAAATAACGGTTGTTGAATACCGGTTTCATGTAATATCGTATTCGGCGGGGAGTTTTATTATTCGTTTAAGATGCTTTTAGGCATGAGGGTCACAGTTACTGTCAATGATAAAACCTTCTACAAATTTCTTGACTAATATTCACTTATTTAATTTTATCGATAAATTCTTTTAATGCCTGAGCCCCTGTAAAGTAACCAGACAAATTTGATATTAACTTATTTTTATAGTTAGATTTTAAGGTTCTGGTGAATAAAGGATTCTATCAATCCAACAGATAACATTATAGTAATATGTTTGTTTTGATATAATATTACTCAAGATTGCTTCAAGTTCTTCATCTGAGCCCCACCTAAATCAATGATATTTTGAGAATACCAAATACATGTATTTCTTTCAAGTGCTTTATTCTTATTTATATTTGCAAATAGCTTGAGCGTAATATTCATCTTATAGAAGTTGTTTAAAATCCTCGATTGTTATTCCGGCCTGTTCAAGGATGCTTTGTAATGTGCCTCTTGCGATTTCATTGTGTATAGGGATTATGAATACCCTTGTAGGATTTCCATCTTTCCGATATTTTACATGGCTACCTTTCTGAGAAACTTTATAAAAACCCATTTTTCGAAGCGCCTTTATTATCTCTTGAGGAGATAGTATCGGGTATTTTGAACTCAATGAATAGCTACCTCCATAGTTGTAAGAAAAAATTGTTTGCTGGCTATTTCTGGTTTCTCGTCCTCATAATAGAGCTCTATAGCTTCACGCAAATTTGATAGTGCTTCTTCTATTGTTTTTCCTTGTGATGCAACACTATTTTCCAAGCATTTGGAAACATACCAGTTGTCTTCCTTCTGTACGATCACAGTTATATTTATACTCATAGGATCAATCCATCTCCAAAATCATTTTAACTATTTAATTATAACATAGTAAAGTTTTATTATACATCCTTACCCGCTACATAATTTGTGGCAACGGACCGCTCGATACCGGCCAATCTCTTGTTTGCCCTCAGGCCGTTAAAGATGCCGTAGATGGCCAGCACGTGGAAACCGGCCGAGAGGTAATCTTCAAAAACCAATGCGATCACGGTATCCAGGGCATACACGATCATGCCGGTAATGAAACTCCAATTGTGCCTCTTGTTTGCGAAATATCCAAAAATGATGAATACACCGGCGATGACGACATCTCCCGCCACCGAAAACACACTGATAATACCCGCAATATCAGAAGACACTACTTGAGAAATACCACTGGCAAAAGCATCTATGAGCTGCGTTATGCTCAATCCGACCACAAAACTGAAATTCCCGCCAAAAATGAATACGATGGTATTGATAAGCGAAAGCCCTGCAATCCAGTAAAACCAATTAGCCCCATTCTTAAGCGCATTTTTGATTTGAATATTGGCATAATCGGTGGTATCGATCATGTTTTCAGTGTTTCCAGCATTTCCAGTGCTTTCAGTACTTGCAGAACTTACAGGCCTTTTAACCTCAATCATTTCACCCGTTTCGATGAAAACTTTTAAGGGATGGCCTTCGGGAGCATATCTCCTTATATCCTCTAAAAACTTTTGCTGATTTTGCGAGGTAAAGGTGAACGGCATCCAAAGCGGCTTAATATAATTTACACCGAAGAGCTTGATATAATTGAGATGCAGGAACTTCACCGGTTTCACTCTTACTATTTCACGCCAGCTAATCAAACAGGACTTGCCACTCGAATTCCTGATTTTAATTCCATCTCCGCTTATTGCAACAGGATACGCAAGTACCCAGATAAAAGCCAAAATGCCCATTAAAGCAACACCTGACAGAGTTATCCCAATAAAATCCTCCAGAGTCGTATTCAAAAACACTGTAATCAAAATAACCGGTATCCAGGCCAGATAACATATTGAGAAAATGTGCAAAAATGAGGATCGGTGTAATGTATTGTTATCAGCTTTATTAGCTTTATTAATCACTTGTTTTTCCTCCGGATCATATCTTCAGGAATTGATTATTCTAATAGTAATACTCAGCGGGGTTACTTGGCTACAGAGAATTTTAGCCAATATTGAACTTTTCAGGAGTCTTATATTTTATCGGGCAATTTTTAAAATCATCCGGATTCCTTGTGATTATCGTGTCAGCCTTTATTCTTTGAGCACATTGTATTGTCACCGCATCTTCAAAATCAACGGCATTTACCTCAAAAGCATTGATAATATCACTTGCTGATACATTTAAAATCTTGATAAAACCAAACATCGTAATCAGATTCTTTTTTATTGTCTCTTTATCATACGCCTTTCTTAAAATATAGACAATATCAGTCACTGAATTAGATGTTAAAAAAGCCTCCAGACGGCCTATCTCGGCAAGTTTGAATATTGCTGCTGAATGAGTGCAAAATGGTTTTCTATTTAGAAGAACATCCAGAACGACATTTGTATCAATCAGAACTCTCATATTTTCTTAGCCTTTCATCTTTCGTCTTTGGAATTCCGTAATTTGCCGCTTTTTCAAAAACACCTAAAAGGCTTTCAGTTGCCGGGCATTCGTATTCACCGACAGGAACGAGCTTTACGATATGCTTACCGTTTTTAGAAATAATGATTTCTTCCTTTTTTGCAAGTTCAATATATTCGCCCACTCTGCTTTTAAATTCAGTAGCCGTTATTATCAATATTATCACCGCCCATAATAATTGTAAATATTATGTCCGTTATTGTCAAGCATATTATAGGCATTATATTTCGGCACTCAATATAGCCTAACTGTTCAATTTTTAGCTGTGTTAACCCTAATAGCGGTATATATTTTTCAGATAATATACAGATATATAATGCGTTTTGTGTATAAATATGCGTTAAAATCAGATTTTACATATTAAACGCGCCCATTACTTGATATTTTGACCAGTGGCAGTGTGAAGTCCGAAAACAGCTCGAGAACATCATCCAGATCCGCATAAAAATGCGGGATACCCTTTTCAGGGCCATCGGCCGTCTTTACGACTGTGTTGCCATCCAGTCTGGGATACCCGGCCATAGCATATGACCAGGTATCCTTTGAACAGAGCGTCAGAAAAAACTCGCCGCCACATTTCAGAACTCGTTTGATTTCGTTAATAACCAGCTTAATTCCAGCAGTATCGGTATGCGAAATGACATGGTACGCAAAAATACAATCAAATGAATCGGCAGGATATTTTAATTGCAGCATATCGCCTATCTGAGCATCAATACCCAGACCTTCCTTGTCCGCCCATTCCTTCAAATGCTGGACGCCATCGACCGATAAATCAAAAGCCGACACGCGAAACCCATTCTTGGCAAAGAATATGGAGTGACGACCCAAGCCACACCCGAAATCCAATAGTTGCCGAAACCCCGCTTCTTTCCACCGATAAGCCAGATAATGGCTCTCTTCGCAGGATATCAGCCATATATCATTCTTCTCGGAACTCCGATTCTCGATACTCCGGTTCTCGGCACTCCAATCCCAGGATTTTGATATCGACATACGCGTTCACGCCTCGTCTATCGCGCCGATGACCATATTGAAAAA
>CAYWGM010000004.1:34886-41594 GCA_964457875.1 uncultured Eubacteriales bacterium
ATATCGACATACGCGTTCACGCCTCGTCTATCGCGCCGATGACCATATTGAAAAAGTTTGACAGCATCCAGTAGCTATCGGTTTTGCATACGGTAAAATACGTTGCGACGATATCGGCTTCAGGTTCGCAGAGCAGCCTGCAGCAACCGAAGCCGGGGTGCTCGAAAGACCGTGAGCATCGCAGCATGCCGGTGTCGTCCTTCTTGGTCCCCCTGACATTCCAACCCAGCCCCCATGTACTGTCATAGAATTGGCCGTCATATTCGGCCGGAGGTATACCTGCGTTATGGTCGGCCGTGATCTCCCTGACAGACGCGCTTGACAGCACCCGTGCGCCATCAAGCGTTCCATGATTCAAAAACATCTGGCCGAACCGAGTCATATCATATGCCGTGGATTTCAGCCCTCCGGCGCCGCTTTCAGAATCAAGTATGTCATTATTCAACCAGTTGCATCCTACGTATTCATCCCCTCTCGTGACATATCTCGATAATTTTCCGCGGGGGAAAGCAAAGCAAGAATCATACATCCTGAGCGGATTGAATAGTTTTTCGGATGCATACTCATCTATCCTTTTCCCGGTGATTTTCGTAATTATATCCGTTGCGATCTGATATCCGGTGTTGCAATAGTGCATTATCTTATGGGGCTTATGGGTGGGAGGCGCAGTGAGGAAGACTGCCATGCGTGTATCATACCTCATATTACGACCTGGCTCCATATATGGCAACCCCATTACCCTCCGGATCTTCAAGCTGATATCATCCCATGCCTCGCCTGGAGCTTCATCATCCGGTAACGAAAGTCCAAGAACGTCAGTAACATACTTATTAAAAAACTTGTAGACGTCATCGTCGATGATCCCGCTCGTATGCGTGAGCAAATGCCAGACGTGGATTTCACTTTTTGAATCCCCGGTAAATTCCGGGACATATCTGCGTACCGGATGATTGAGATCGATATCCCCTTCTTCCTGCAATATAAAAAGCAAAGCGCTTACCACGGATTTCGTTATCGAGCATATCGGAAAGATGGCATCTGTCGTAAGAGAATCCGCTTCCCTGCCCGGACCCATAATGCCGTATGCACCTTCGAACGCAAGTTGCCCGTGCCGCAGAACCCTGGCGACGATCGACGGGGTCATATCGCTTTTTGACCAATCGGAGATTTTTTCATCCAGAAGCATCAACCTCTCCGGACGGAATCCGAGTTTTTTTGCGTCATTGCACATCCGACGCATCTGTTCAACTGTAACCTTATTAGCCATTACATTTATCCCCTCTCATTAGTCTTTATATGGTTTTATATCTTATCTTTATTTATGCAATTCATCATGATTATATCTTACTTTTTCAATATTTTAAATGTTCAATATTATTTTGATACAAATTTTGTTGTATAATCCAAATTATTCGGAGGGATTGAGATGTCACTTGAGGATATAGGTATCAGGATTTTCGCCGGGAGTTCGAGCCGGAGCTTCACTAAAAAGATGTGCGGCTACCTCGGGACGGAGATCGGCCAATCGCAGACGATAACTTTTTCGGACGGGAATACATTCGTCAAGATCCTTGAAAAGGTAAGGGACAAGGATGTATATATAGTCCAGACGATCGGCCTGCATCCCCCTCGAAGTAACAGGGGTTGACCGGATCATAACAATGGATCTGCATAGTCCTCAGATCCAGGGGTTTTTCAAAAAGCCCGTCGACCATTTATATGGCATGCCGATCTTGTGTGAATATATAAGGTCGAAGGGCATACAAAACATGGTCATCGTATCACCTGACGCCGGCTTTGCAAAAAATGCAAGAAAATATGCGACCCTTCTCAAAACTGCAGTCGCAATAGGAGATAAGACACGCAGCAGCCATGACGAAAAAGCTGAAGTGCTTGAAATCATCGGCGACGTGAAAGGCAAAAACGCCTTGATAGTCGACGACTTCTCAATTTCATGCGGGACATTGGTCAATACCGCCCACGCTTTAAAGCAAAAAGGCGCGGAAAAGATATTTGCATGCGTAACTCATCCGCTATTAACAGACCAAGGACTTAAAGCCTTGCAGAATAGCGAGATCGAGGAGCTGATCCTCACTGATACTGTAGAAAACCAAATGGCCTTCGGCCACCCAAAAGTAATGGTTGTAAGCGTAGCCGAGCTATTCGCGAAGGCAGTAAAGATAATCCACAACAAAGATTCTCCGGGTCAATTATTCGATAGCATCGACTATCCCACTTATGCCAATAACATGTGATAATAGATTTCTATGAAGATCAATGGTCAAAATGTTCATCCTGGCGATGAACGTTTTTGCTATATGTGCACTATAGCAGTAAACAAATTTTTGAATACCTGAATTCGATAATAAAAAATGAACATTGTTTGGCTAAGCGGCAACGACGAAGTACCTGTTACTAAGCCCGGCGATACAAGAAATGGTCAACTTTTTGTACAAAATTTTGACTAAGGGACTGAATTCAGCCTGAATTCGCTTTTTTAACCCCCTATCGGTTAACATAATTCAGAAAAACCCTATTTATTAGTCCCATACTCAAAGTTTTGTACAGTACATTAGTGAAAATCCAAGTAACGTCCAGTAACGTCCGGTTACGTCCGGTTACGTCCGATAAAAGCTTCTCCATATTATCTGGACCGTTGTAGAGTGATATTACACTTATTGATTATTACAAGACCAGAATGTATAATAATGGGTTGTATATATAAGTGACGCTTAGGATGGTTGGAGGATTCATATGCAAACGCAATTGTGGATAATTCTGGGTACGGTGGCTGTATTGGCCGGGCTCGGATTCATGTTGAGTATATCGATTAAAAAGCATGAAGCCAGAAGAAAAACAGAGAAGAAGAAAAAAGGACGCAACCGGCATATGCCGCTTTATCGCGGGCCCGGCAAATAATTTTGGATACTGGAAAATAGGTGGAGATAAGCAGTCGGGCTAATACCACGTAATATTTTCAAAAGGATAGAACCTGACGAGTACTTTTCCTCTGATCCTGTCCATGCTAACGGGCCCTATCATCCTGCTGTCCTTGCTCTCGCCGGGAATCCTGTTATCACCCATTATATAGACGTATCCCGCAGGCACCTGCAGGCTGCCGTACTCCCGCTCAATCGCCATGGTTCTGTCGCCGTTGATATATTCTTCCTCGAGTTCATTGCCATTGACGTACACCTTGCCGTTCTTTATCTCCATAGTCTGGCCTTCTGTCGCGATGACCCTCTTAATGAGCATATCCTTACCGGCTTCCATGACTTCGGGCATATATATGGTGACTATATCGCCGGTCTTAAGCTTACCGAAGCGGGGAGTGATCTTCTCCACTATGACCTGATTACCCGGCTGGAAGGTAGGCTGCATCGAATTGCCGTAGACAACGGTTCTCTGACCGATAAAGGTTATGATGAACAAACCGGCTAGAACTGCCGCACCGATATGGACTATCCAACTGACAATTTCACGGGCCTTCTTGTTTCGTGTTCGCTGCATCACAATTGAGTCCTAATGCTCAGTTCTTTGAGCTGCGAGGCTTCTACGGTATCCGGCGCACCAGTCATCAGGCACGACCCGTTTTGGACTTTGGGGAACGCGATCACATCTCTTATGCTGCCCCGCCCGGCCATCAGCATCACCAGCCTGTCGAGGCCATATGCGATACCGCCGTGGGGAGGCGTCCCATATTTGAAGGCTTCGAGGAGGAATCCGAACCTCGCCCAAGCCTTTTCCTGCGAAAAACCGAGCAGTTCGAACATCTTCTGCTGCAATTGCCGGTCATGTATCCTTATGCTCCCGCCGCCGACCTCCGTGCCGTTGAGCACAATATCATAGGCCCTGGCGCGGACTTTACCCGGATCGGTATCAAGCAGTGGCAGGTCCTCTTCCATCGGAGACGTGAAAGGATGGTGCATAGCGACCCATCGCTTCTCTTCGGCGCTGTACTCAAGCAACGGGAATTCGGTGATCCACACGAACTTATACACGCCCTCCCTGATGAGATCCAGCTTCCTCGCCAATTCAAGGCGGAGCTGTCCGAGTATGCCGCATACCTTGTCGTTGGTGTCGGACATGAAGAAGATAATATCTCCGGGCGCCGCTTCAGCCCTGCTCAATATAGCTTTAAGCGCGTCTTCCGACAGATATTTTACGATAGGCGACTTCAAGCCGTCCTCTTCGACGGAGATCCACGCCATTCCCTTTGCGCCCCATGTCTTCGCAAGATCGACGAGCGCGTCTATCTCCCTCCTGCTGAAAATACGCCCGCAGCCCTTGGCATTGATGACCCTTACGCTGCCGCCATGCTTCAGTGGTTCGCTGAAGACGTTAAAACTGCAGTCGGCTACGATATCCGAGATATTGACGATCTCAAACCCGAACCTCAGATCGGGTTTGTCCGATCCGAACCTGTCCATCGCCTCACGGTAGGTGAGCCTCTGGAAAGGCGCCTCGAGCCGTATACCCATCACATCGTTGAAAAGCTTTGCGATGAATCCTTCATTTAGTTGTATAATGTCCTCTATATCAATGAACGACATCTCGAGGTCGATCTGCGTGAACTCCGGCTGCCTGTCAGCCCTGAGGTCCTCGTCCCGGAAGCATTTGACTATCTGCATGTACCTGTCGAAGCCCGAGACCATGAGGAGCTGCTTGAAAAGCTGCGGAGACTGCGGCAGCGCGTAGAAACAGCCCGGATGCACCCTACTCGGCACAAGATAGTCGCGCGCGCCTTCAGGTGTGCTTTTGGTGAGCATCGGAGTCTCGATCTCGATGAAACCATTGCTGTCGAAATAATCCCGGGCAAGCTTCGCCGTCTTGTGCCGCAATATGAAGTTGCGCTGTATATCGGGCCTCCTGAGGTCGAGGTAGCGGTACTTCAGTCTCAGGGTTTCATTTATGTCCGAATCTTCTTCTATATAGATCGGCGGTGTCTCGGACTTGCTGAGTATCCTCAGCTCCTGCACGTTTAATTCTATCTCGCCGGTCGGTATCTTCGGATTGACGGTCTCGGGCGAACGCCTGACGACTTTGCCCACTACCGCCAATACAAATTCATTTCTGATGCTCTCCGCTTTTTGGAATAACCCTTCGCCCGCCGAACCGTAGAATACGATCTGCAGGATCCCGCTCCTGTCGCGCAGGTCGATAAAAATGACGCCGCCCAGGTCTCTGGTCCTCTGTGTCCAGCCCATAACGGTGACGACCCTGCCGACGTCTGCATTCGTTAATTCCGCGCACCTGTGCGTCCTTTTCAGTCCGTACATCGATTCACCCATAAACTGTTACCAAACCTCCGAAAAATCCAAATAAAGCTCCTATTCCCTGAATCTCACGAGCCTGTCCGTAATGGTATCCAGGCTGATATCCTTCTGCTCGCTGGTTTTCATATTCTTAAGTATTGCCTTGTTGCTGTTTATCTCATCATCACCGATTATCACTGTATATGTCGCGCCGAGCTTGTCGGCATATTTCATCTGCGCCTTGAGGCTCCTGTCCATCAGATCCTTCTCCGCCGATATGCCTTTGGCGCGCAGCTCGTTTACAAGTTTTCCGGCATATCTGTTCGCGTTTGCTCCAATAGTTGAAATAAAAATGTCTATCCCGCCGGGTTCCGGGATCGCTATATCCTGGCTTTCCATCTCCATCAGCAAGCGCTCTATCCCCAGCCCGAACCCTATGCCCGGCGTCGGCGTCCCGCCGCATTCTTCTATAAGGCCATCGTACCTGCCTCCGCCGCACACCGACTTCTGCGTGCCGACATGATCCGACACGAATTCAAATATGGTCTTCGTATAATAATCCAGACCCCTGACAATACCGTTATCTATTACAAACCCTATATTGATGTTATTAAGTCCTTCCGTCAGCCCTTTGAAATGATCGCTGCAGTCATCGCACAGATAATCAAGCAGGACAGGCGCTCCGCACAGATTGGCCCTGCATTCCGGCACCTTGCAATCCAGGATGCGCAATGGATTCCTGTCAAACCTGTCCCTGCAGGTATCGCAAAGAACCGGCAAAACGGGTGAAAGGAATTGTTTGAGCGCTTCATTATATGCACGCCTGCAAACCGGGCAGCCTATACTATTTATGTGCAGCGACAAGCCGGATATCCCGAGCTTGTTGAAAATCTGGACAATCAGGCTTATTATCTCGACATCGATATCCGGTCCGGGCGAACCGAAGGCCTCTGCGCCGAACTGGTGGAATTCCCTGTAGCGGCCTTTCTGCACACTCTCGTACCTGTACGCGGAAATATTGTAGTATAACTTGACGGGCAGCGGCTGTGACGACATCCCATGCTCGATATAGCTCCTCACAATGCCGGCGGTGCCTTCGGGCCTCAGCGTAATCCTCCTGCCGCCCTTATCCTGAAAAGTATACATCTCTTTCTGCACAATGTCAGTGGTCTCCCCGACGCCTCTCTCGAACAACTCGGTATGTTCAAAGACAGGTGTGCGGATCTCCTTGTAACCGAATCTGCCGCAGATTTCTGCGGTCACCTTCTCGATATGCTGCCATTTAAAGACTTCCACGGGCAATATGTCATTGGTGCCCCTCGGACCGCGGGTCAGCATCACAGACCTCCATCCTCCCATAGGCTTGAAATAATTGTAATTGGGCTTTCCAGCTTTGTCAATAAGAACCTGTCTTCCGACGCATGCAGCGTGCGTGCCGGGTGCATGCCGGGTG
>CAYWGM010000004.1:41694-46543 GCA_964457875.1 uncultured Eubacteriales bacterium
CATGCCGGGTGCATGCCGTAGATATGTCGAACGCATGCATCTATCGCAGAACCGATTGCAATATCCTCATATGGTTAAGGCCTGATATCATCATGATATCATCCTGATTGTAATTGAGCATCATGAGCTCATTGAAAATGGTGTGTATGTCCTCAACGCCCCTGATTCCAGCAGGAAGCGAGCCTATCCCGTCAAAGTCAGAACCTATGCCCACATGCTCTATTCCGGCAAGTGCGGCTATATATTCTATATGAGCGATCACATCCCTGACCGAGGCCGATCCTTTATTATTTAGGAAGACAGGAAAAAGATTCACGCCTATGACCCCCCCATTCGACGATATTGTGCGTATCTGGTCGTCGCTGAGGTTTCTCGGGTGGCCGCACAGCCGCCTCGAATTTGAGTGTGATGCGATTATCGGCTGATCGGTGATCTCCATAATGTCAAAAAATGCCTTGTCGGATATGTGGGATACGTCTATCACCATGCCAAGCCTGTTCATTTCCTGTACCACTTCCCTGCCGAATACCGTCAGACCAGCATCATATACGGATCCGGGCAACCTCGCCTCCATCGCGCTGTCGGCAATCTGATTAGAATGATTGTGCGTAAGGGCAATGGATCTGACGCCGAGCCTGTACATCATCCTGAGCACTGAAATATCTCCCAGCAGGGCCTCGCCGCCCTCAATGGAGAGTATCGAGGCCACTTTGCCTGATTCAAGCGAGCCACATATATCGGAATAACTATTACAGTGCGCAACATAATCGCGGCATCCTTCTAGTTGCAGAAAATATGTATCCAGAAGCCTCGTCAGGTTTTCCATACTCCTTACGGGATCGGTATCGGAACAATACAAGGCGAAATACTGGGTATAGCCGCCTAAATCATGCATCCTGCGCAGGTCGACATGAAACCCATTCTGCAGCAAACCGCTATTTCTGTTACAAATATCATCGTTATTGTAACACGTTATCCTATAAATGGTATCACAGTGAGAATCAACAAATACCATACTATAATATATTGAGTCTACGCCTTTTAAAGAATATAATTAAGGAAATCAAGAGGAAATCGGGAGGTGTATGATAATGGATTTAAAGTCAAAGCTGAGGCATGTGATGGATTTCCCAAAGCCGGGTATAGATTTTATCGACATAACTACAGTGCTTCAGGATCCGCAGGCATTCACCACATGCGTGAATGAGATGAAGCGTAAAGCCTCTAAGATGGGCAGTTTCGATGTGATAACCGGCCCCGAGTCAAGAGGCTTCCTTTTTGGCGCGCCCTTAGCGTACATATTCGGAAAAGGTTTCGTACCCATCCGCAAGAAAGGCAAGTTGCCTTATAAGACCATAGACGCGGAATATAAGCTCGAATACGGGACTGATATCGTAGAGATGCACGAGGATGCGATCAAGCCCGGCCAGAGAGTGCTGATAGTCGACGACCTCCTGGCGACAGGCGGGACGACCGAATCAAACATCATGCTGGTGGAAAAACTCGGCGGTATAGTATCCGGGCTGCTGTTCTTCGTGGAACTCACCTTCCTCAACGGGAGGGACAGGGTGAAAGGCTATAAGGTGGAGTCGATCGTCCGGTTCTAGTGACGGAAAGGAGGCGGATTCAGGAGTTGCCCGACGGTTTTGGAGGTCTTGTCGAAAAGATAAAACAGTATGATTCGAATTGCCGTTTCGATACTCTTGAGAAGGCATACAACCTTTCCCGCTCCGCGCATGAGAATCAGCTGCGCGTTTCAGGCGCGCCCTTTATCACCCACCCCGTCGAAGTCGCATTGATCATCGCTGAACTCGAACTCGACTGCACAACGGTTGTAGCCGCCCTCCTTCATGATACCGTCGAAGATACCCTCTGCACGATAGAAAAAATCAAATCGGAATTCGGAGATGAAGTCGCAAACCTCGTCGACGGCGTCACCAAACTCGGCCAGATCCCTTTCACCACCAAGGAGGAGCAGCAGGCCGAAAACCTGCGCAAGATGTTCCTTGCCATGGCTAGGGACATACGCGTCATCATCATCAAACTCGCCGACAGACTGCACAATATGAGGACTATCAAATACCTCGATCCGGGCAAACAGCTCGAAAAGGCCTCCGAGACTATGGAGATATACGCCCCGCTTGCCAACAGGCTGGGTATGACGCGGATCAAATGGGAGCTGGAAGATATCTGCCTCCGCTACATCGATCCGCAAGGTTATTACGACCTGGTGGAAAAGATTTCGAAAAAGCGGAAAGAACGCGAGGCATATATAAATGAAATAATTGAGACGCTTGAGGCAAGGACCAAAGAGATAAACATACCGGCGCATATAGACGGCAGGCCCAAACACTTCTACAGCATATACAAGAAAATGAGGGACCAGAACAAGACCCTGGATCAAATCTACGACCTGTTTGCCGTAAGGGTCATCGTCAACACCGTCAACGATTGCTATTCGGTCCTCGGGCTCGTACATGAATTATACAAGCCGCTTCCCGAGCGGTTCAAGGATTACATCGCAATGCCCAAGCCCAACCTTTACCAGTCGCTGCATAATACGCTCATAGGCAAGGAAGGCACCCCTTTCGAGGTGCAGATACGCACCTGGGACATGCACCGGATAGCCGAATACGGCGTCGCCGCGCACTGGAAGTACAAAGAAGGCATCAAAGATCCGACCGACATAGACAGCAAGCTCGCATGGCTGAGGCACCTGCTCGAATGGCAGAAGGAGATGCGCGACGACGATGAGTATCTGGAAAACCTCAAAGTGGATTTCTTCGCCGATGAGGTCTTCGTCTTCACCCCCAAAGGGGATGTCATAAACCTCCCCGTAAAATCCACGCCGGTGGATTTCGCATATGCCATACACAGCGCCGTCGGCAATAAGATGATGGGAGCGCGTGCCAACGGCAGGATCGTCACGCTGGATTATGAGCTAAAAAACGGCGACATAGTCGAAATCATCACTTCGGCAAGCGTCCACGGCCCGAGCAGGGACTGGCTCAAGATAGCCAAGAGCACACAGGCTAAAAATAAGATAAACCAATGGTTCAAGAAGGAAAACAGGGATGAGAACGTCCTGCGCGGAAAGGAAGCCATTGAACGGGAGCTCAAGAAACAGGGCTGCTCCCATACCCAGCTCTTCAAAACCGAATTCGTCGAGCCTATCCTGAGACGATATAATTTCAATAATGTGGATGATATGTACGCAGCTATCGGTTATGGCGCCATAACATCCAGCCGCATCGTGACCCGCCTGAGAGATGAGTTCAGAAAGACCCTGAAGCCGGAAGAGCTCGAAGCGCAGCTCAGGCAGATGAAGGAAGCCGAGGAGGAGGCGCAGCAAAAATCATCCAGAAGGAAGAAAAACATTCCGGAGAGCGGCATCGTAGTCAAAGGTATCGAAAATTGCCTTGTCAGGTTGTCAAGATGCTGCAATCCGGTGCCCGGGGACGACGTGATAGGGTTCATCACCCGCGGACGGGGAGTCTCGGTGCACAGGAATGATTGCATCAACGTCGTGCGGAAGCAGTTTTCCAATGACAGGCTCATCGACGTCAGCTGGTATAAGGCAGAGAATATCTCGTACATGGCGGATATCAGCATTATTGCGAATGACCGCGTCGGTCTGCTTATGGAATTGACCAATACCATCGGCGAGTCAAAAATCCCGCTGAAGGCCATCAATGCCAGAACCACCAAGGATCAGACAGCCGTCATCAACCTGACGGTGGAAATTACAGATACAGAACAATTGGACAAGATAATCAGGAAGATCAGAAAAGTGGACGGCGTGTTCGAAGTCACAAGGAACAGACAATAGGAGCAGGTAATTAGAATAGACAATAGGAACATAAATAGGAACAGACAATAGCAACAGGCCGTAGGAGAGCAGCATAAATGCGTGCGGTAGTGCAAAGGGTCACACAAGCAAAGGTCACAGTCGGCTGTAAAACCGAGAATATGGCTGGCGGTACATCAGGCGGCGCCGTCGCCGATGCAGTTGACGGCGTAGTCAACAACGCAGTCGCCGGCAGCATATCGAAGGGAATGGTCGTGCTGCTCGGGATAGGCGCGGACGATGACAGCAGGGATATCGATTACCTCGCGGAGAAGGTAGTAAACCTGAGGATCTTCGATGACCATGAAGGCAAAATGAATATATCGCTGACGGATTGCGGCGGAGCGATGTTGCTGGTATCACAATTCACGCTCTACGGGGATTGCAGACGCGGCCGGAGACCGAGCTATGACGCGGCAGCCAGGCCTGAGACCGCACAGACGCTTTACGAGGCCTTTGCTGATAAATGCAGGTCATATGGGATCAAGGTCGAGACGGGTGTATTTCAAGCTATGATGCAGGTCGAGCTCATCAACGATGGTCCCGTGACCATACTCCTCGATAGCCGGAAGATGTTTTGAATATGAATGATTTCGAGCTGACAATTATTCCCACAGGGCTTCTCGGTTCGAATTGCTATATCATGCGTGTGGATGATGCCGGGGTCATAATCGACGCAGGCGCCGATGCCGGAGAAATAATCGAAGAAGTCCGAAAATCAGGCCTTGGTCTCTCAATCGAATATCTCATACTGACGCACGGGCATATCGATCATATTATCAGCGCCGCCGAACTAAAGCGCATCCTCGGATGCCGGATATGCATACACAAGGACGACGCCTCCCTGCTCACCGACCCCATATTCAACGGTTCGGAGCTGTTCGGCATTCCTTTACCGCCTGCAAATGCGGATATATTGCTGTCGGATGGCAGCATCCTTGATTTGGCGGGTACGCAATTGGAAGTGATCCACACGCCGGGCCATACGTCCGGAGGGATATG